>NZ_CAKJTR010000045.1:10923-14755 GCF_917627355.1 Protofrankia sp. Cj3
GTGTCCGTGCCGACTCGAGTGTCCGTGCCGACTCGAACGTCCGTGCCGCCAGCCGGTGCCGGCCGCGGCGGTTACCGGCCTGTTTCATCGAAAAGACACAATTCCGTGGGGTCGCGGCGGTTAAGATCTCTTTCAGCTGACCACAGGCCACGCGAGCACGCCTCTCTCAGGTGCGCGGAGGCACACCAACGGTGGCCGGAGGCCGACAACCTCCGGCCACGGGGGGAGAGAAACGCAGGTGGACTGGACCGGGACCGCGCTACAGGTCAACACTCCGGCCGGCCAGGTGGTCCTGACCGGCGATGGACCATACGTGGTGGGGCGGGCCCGCCAGGCCGACGTCGTCATCGTCGATGGCCGGGTGTCGCGGCGTCACCTCGTCCTGGAGGCAGGGGCGGAAGGCTGGCAGGTACGCGACATCAGTGCCAACGGCCTCTGGCAGGACGGCCGGCGGGTGGGCAACCTCAGCGTGAGCGCGGCACAGGTGCGGATCCGTCTCGGCGCCGTGGACGGGCCGGAGGTCGTTCTCATCCCGCGGCCGCGGCAGCCCGTCCCAGCGGGGCCGGTCGAGCTACCAGCCGACCCGCCCACCGCGCTCGCGGGAAGCGACGACGATCCGGGTCCGCCCACGTCTGAGCAGCCGTTCATCGGTGACGAGCGCAAGGTTCACCAGCTGCGCCCAGGGCAGGTGACCATGGGCCGTTCCCGCGACAACGATCTGGTTGTGGACGACTTACTGGCCTCTCGGCACCATGCCCAGCTTCGCGTCGACACCCACGGGTCCGGTGGTACCACCCATACCGGTCGAGGCCGTGCGCGACGCGGTGACGTCGAGGTAGTCGACCTGGGCTCAGCCAACGGCACGTTTGTCAACGGCCGGAGGGTGACGCACGCGCCCGTGGCGCAACGTGATGTCGTCGCCATCGGCCATCATCTGTTCCAGCTTGACGGTGACACGTTGGTCGAGTACGTCGATAGCGGCGACGTTACGTTCGAAGTGCAGGGCCTGTCGGTATGGGCTGGTGCCAAGCAGCTCATGAGCGACGTCACCTTCCGGCTGCCGGCCCGGTCGCTGCTGGGTGTGGTCGGTCCGAGCGGCGCGGGCAAGTCGACGTTGCTCAACGCGCTCACCGGATTTCGTCCGGCCGACGCCGGCACGGTCCGCTACGCGGGCCGGGATCTCTATGCCGAGTACGACGAGCTGCGCCGCCGGATCGGTTACGTCCCGCAGGCCGACCCCCTGCACAACCAGCTGACCGTTCGCCAGGCCCTGGAGTACGGTGCGGAGCTGCGCTTTCCAGCTGACACCACAGCGGATGAGCGGCGTGCCCGGGTCAGCGAGGTCGTCGTTCAGCTGGGGCTGCGTGACCATGCGGACACACCGGTCGGCCGGCTGTCCGGCGGCCAGCGCAAGCGGACCAGCGTCGCGCTCGAGCTGCTCACACGTCCGACACTGCTGTTCCTGGACGAGCCGACCTCCGGGCTGGATCCGGCCAACGACCAGTCGGTCATGGAGGCGCTGCACTCCCTCGCCCGGGGTAGCGACGGTGCCGCCAGCGCTCCCAGCGAAGGCCGCACAGTGATTGTTGTGACTCATAGTGTGCTATTTCTTGATCTATGTGACTATCTGTTGGTGCTCGCGCCCGGCGGCCACGTGGCTTACTTCGGCCCGAGTGCCGGTGCGTTGCGGTTCTTCGACAAGAAGGACTTCAAGGAGTTCGTCGCTGTCTTCCGGGAGCTGGAGGCCACCGCGGGTGAGGTGCTCGCGGCCCGTTTCCGCGCGTCGGAGTACTACGTCCCGTCCGCTGTGGTCGCGCCGGTGGTTCGGCGGACCGCGGCGACGCTGCCCAGCGTCCGCCAGCAGCCGGTGCGGGCACAGCTGTCCACCCTCACCCGCCGCTACCTGCGGGTGGTGCTCGCGGACCGTTCCTATCTTCGGCTGATCATCGCTTTTCCGTTCCTGCTGGGGATCATTCCGCGGGTGATCCCGGCCCGGGACGGTCTCGCCGCGCTGCCGGTGCCGAACCCGGACGCGACCAAGGTGCTCGTCGTGCTGGTGCTGTGCGCATGCTTCATGGGGATGGCGAACTCGGTTCGTGAGCTCGTCAAGGAACGGCCGATCTACCGGCGGGAGCGCACGATCGGCCTGTCACGTACCGCTTACCTGGGTTCCAAGGTGGTCGTCCTGGCCGCGATCACGACCTGTCAGTGCGCGATCTTCACATTGATCGGATTACTGGGCCGGATGCCGACCGCTTCCGTGCTGCTCGGTTCCCCGCTCGCGGAGTGTCTCGTCGCGGTGCTCGTGGCGGCGCTGTCCTCGATGATGATCGGCCTGCTTGTCTCGACGCTGGTCGACAGCGCTGACAAGACCATGCCCGTGCTGGTCCTTATCACCATGGCTCAGCTCGTGCTCTGCGGCGGGCTCGTGTCGGCGGTGGGACGTCCGGTACTTGGGCAGGTCAGCTGGATCGCGCCGGCGCGCTGGGGTTTTGCCGCGCTCGCCTCGACCGTCGACCTCAACAAGGTGGCCCAGCTGGGCAGGGTGAGCCCCGAGGCGGCCAACCCGGCCAGGAGGCTGCCGCTGGGTGATCCACCGGACCCGCTGTGGAACCACAACGCCGTGACCTGGCTCACCGACGTCAGCGTTGGCACCGTGGTGGGTGTCCTCGCCCTGACCGTGACCGCCTATATGATCCGCCGGATCGAGCCCAAGGTCGGACGACGGAAGCAGACAGCGGATCCGTCATCCTGATGACGCGGATCCGCTGTCCTCAGCGCTTGTGTTATCAGCGTTGACCGGTCAGGGAAAACGAGGGCATGGACGTGGCGTACATCGTCTCGACGATCAACCTGAAGGGTGGCGTCGGCAAGACGACGATCACGGCTGCCCTTGCGGAGGTCATGGCGGCGGAGCACGGCAAGCGGGTACTGCTTGTTGATCTTGATCCGCAGACAAACCTGACGATCTATATGATCGGCGAGGCACAGTGGAAGGATCTCAACGACTCGGACCGGACGCTGGCCACCCTCTTCCGCGACGCGGTGGAGCCGGGGCCGGCCGGAAGCCGGTTCGACATCGACGCTGCCCTGCAGCGGGACGTGTCCCCGGTGCGGACCGTCACCCAGGTCGATCTGCTGGCGTCCTCGCTCGACCTCATCGACCTGCAGGACCGTCTGCTCGTCCCGTCCAGGGATCTCGTCCACAACCCCGTGGAGCTGCTGGCGCGGCAGCTCGAGAAGATAGCCGGTGGCTACGACTACATTCTCGTGGACTGCCCGCCGAATCTGAGCGTGCTCACCCTGAACGGGCTGAGGATCTCGCACGGCTACATCATCCCGGCTGTCCCCGACTTCATGTCGACCTACGGAATACCACAGGTCCGGGCCAGGATCACGAAATTCGCCGCCGGTGTGGGCGTCGACATCCCGACGATCGGCCTTGTCATCAGCAAGTACCGGTCCGAGGTGACCCTGCACCAGCAGATGGCGGACTACCTCCAGCGAAGCGGGCAGGGCGCTGGGCTCCACGTGTTCGAGTCCAGGATCCCGGAGTCCGGTGACATAGCGGCCGCGGCCGAGTTCAATGACTGGGGCACGCTACGGCAGCGGTACGGCTACAAGGGGCAGTACGACGCGCTGGCCGCCCTCACCGTGGAGTTCATGAGCGTCGTCGAGGGTGTGGCGGCACGGGATCGGGCCGCAGGCCCAGGCGCCGGGATCATGGACCACACGGACGCGGTAACCGATCGTGTTGCCGGATCACACCGGTGGGACCCGACAACATGATCATGCTAATGATTCTGGGCCAGGATGCGTCCAGATCAGGATG
>NZ_CAKJTR010000045.1:15423-32603 GCF_917627355.1 Protofrankia sp. Cj3
GCGTCGAAGTCGGCCTGCGGGCCGCGCACGCCCCGGGATCCGAGGGTGCACAGTCCGGCGGTACGGACGATCGTGACGCGGTCGAGCTCCGCGCCGCTCTCGGCGATCGCGCGGACGGTCAGCGTCGCCGGCTGGCCGGCGCTCGCGGGCCTGACGTCCACGGCGACGAACGAGAAGCCGGTGTAGCGGACCCGGGACCAGGTCACGACCTCAGCTGTCTTCACCCCGACGCCCGTCCACGAGTAGGTGTTGACTGAGGCAAGGTCGTTCACATGCCCGGCGTAGCTGTCCGGGGCCGGGAAGCTGTACAGGCTGCGCCCGCCGGCACCGACCGACAGGTAGGTGGTCCCGTCGGTGTCCGGGTGGACGGTTCCGCCGATCGGCACCACCTTGGTCGGGCTGCCGCCACGCAGCGGGTCACTGCGTTCGTAGATGTGGTTGTGGCCGTTGATGACGAGGTCGACACGGTAGGTGTCGAACAGGGGCACCCACGCGGCCCGTACGCCGCCCTCGGAGGCGTGCGCGTTCGTCGTCGAATACGCGCAGTGGTGGAAGAAGACGACGATGAAGTCGATGTCGGGCTGGTGACGCAGGAACTCCAGCCGCTCCTTCAGCCAGGCTGTCTGGGAGCCGCCGCTGTAGCCGAGGTTCGCGGGAATCTCGTTCGAGACGTCGTTGGCGTCGAGGCTGATCACTCCGACATTGCCGTAGATGAATGAGTAGACCGACGGGCAGGCCTGCGGGCCGTTGCCGGGGAAGTCCCACCGGGCGATCTGGCCACCGTAGCCGTCCGGGGAGTACAGCGCCTCCATGTCGTGGTTGCCGGTCGCGACCATCCACGGCACCCGTGAGGCGACCGCTTCGATCTGCCCGAGGTAGGCATCCCAGATGGTTGGGTTGAACACGTCCGTCCCGTTCGCGCCGGTGGCGCTCACCGGCAGGCCCCGGCCGCTCGGGTCCGCATACGCGATGTCGCCCGCCAGCAGGTGGAAAGCGGGGTTCTGCTGGGCCACGACACCGTCGTTGGCCAGCGCGTGGGCACTGACGCCTTGGTCGCCGAAGGCCGTGAAGGTGAAGGGATCCGTATTCCAGCGGCCCCGCTGGGGCGCGGTGCGCACCGTCGAGAGGGCGCCGACGGTGGTGGCGGGCTCGTAGCCCTGGTGGCCCACCCCATAGTAGTAGGTGGTGTCGGGGCGCAGCCGGTCCACTTCGACGTGCAGGTAGTACTGGTCGACGGGCCCCGCCGCTCCCGGCACCTCCGAATGCAGCGGACGGACCTCGGCCGGGATGCGCCCGGACAGGTTGTACGGGTCGGTGCCGATGCGCAGGAACGGCCTTCTGACGGGGGTCGGCACCTGCCAGCCGACGCGGATCTGACGGCGTGGGTTCGCGCCGAACGCGAGGTGTCGGGCGAACGGGGCGACCGACGCTCCGTCCGCGGTGGAGTTGGTGGTGACCAGCGTCGGGCTCGCTGCTCCTGCGGCTGGCGTTGTGGCGAACGCCGCCGAGTCGAGCAGGCTGGGGCCGGCGAGGAGCGCGCCGGCCCCGATTGCGCCGGCGCGGAACAGCGTACGACGGGACGGGCGCTGGGCCACCAGCCAGTCGTGCTGTTCGGCCATGCTCATCCGCTCGGCGAGGCGATCGGGTATCCCCATGCGTGGTGTCTTCACGACATGTGACACTGGACCGATCAACTCACGCGGCATGGTCGTCCAGATGAATGACTTCCTACTGTTTTCACCTGAAACGGTGAATGATGTGCCTGAGCTGCGGCCGACCGCCCGCTACGGCAACAGGGGGATCAGCGCGTGCATGTCCGCGAGCGCACGGAGCTGGTCGGTGAGGTGGGTGCAGGTCGTCGGTCCGGCCAGGTCCGCGCGCAGCACGTCGCGGAGCCCAAGCAGGCCCTGGCCGACCAGACGGCTGGCGCTTGCCGCGGCGACCGGGCAGTCCGGGCCGGGAAGGACATGGGGCGTCGCGCTGGTCGAGCGGATCGTCCCGGTTGCGAGGTCGACCGTCGCCCTGACAGCATATTCGTGGATCACTTTCTGAGTACCGTCCGCTTCGCAGAACGTGTCACGAAAAAGTCCCTCAACGGTCACAGCGCCGTGCTGTGGGCCAGGAACCACGTCGATCCTGCGCCGCCGCCGGATGCTTCCCGGTGGCAGATCTGGCATCGTGTGCCAGCCCAGCGGATCGGTCGCGTCCTCCAGCGCCGGGGCGGACGGTCCGATGCCGAGAAGAGCGAAGCGGCCTTCGCGCTGGCTCACGTCCATCACGCCACCGGCCTTCCAGCCTGCGCAGACATCCGTGGGTGGCATGATTGTGTTCCGCGGTCGTTTGCCGGAGACGCGGGCGATGGCCGACCCTGAGATCAGGGTGACGACGGGTACTTCGTCGAGGAGGAGGCCGAGCAGGGTGCCGTCGGCGGTCAGCTGGGGCACAGCCCGGTCCAGCGCCGTGCGGAAGCCGGAGCCAGCCCGGGTACCGACCAGCGTGTCCGTGCCCGCCGTCGCGGGCTCACAGGAAACCGCGGTCACCAGGCGCTGGCCGAAGTAGTCGATCGCGACTCGGGTACTTGCCTCGGCCACGAGCTCCGGATCGGAGTCTGTGGTTCGCCGGTCTGCGGTCGTGCGGATGTCGCGGGCCCTGCCGACAAGGATGAGCGGGCCTTCGAGGCCGTCCGGGCGCAGGGCGTCGACCGAGCTGGTTCGACGCACCGAGCCTGGGATGCGCGGCGGCGTGCCCGCACTCGGCCCGACTGTCCCGGGCCACAGAAGAACACTGGTCACTCTTACAACAGTTACCAGCCCGGATGAGTCGTTGCAGCATCCAAGCTTGGGCACAGCGCCGGAAGTCGGCAATGTCACGCCCCCACGCTCACGCCCTCGCGTCACGCCCCCATGGTCATGACTGCTTTGCGCCGAACATCCTGGCCCGCTGCTCCGAACGTCTCTGCCTACGAGTCTGGTAGAGGGTTCGGTGTCGGCGCGTGATAAGAGCGCCCGAGGACAGGGCGGACGAACCGGGTGAGGTCCGCCGGCGGCCGGTACGTCGTTTGGCCGTAGTCCAGCAGCTTGCCGTCGACGGGGTCGGTGACCAGGCGCCGCCACACTCCGTCGCCGGCGACCTGGCGAGCCACATCCGCTCTGATCGGCTACACATAGATATCCCCCTAAAAGGGAGCGGCGTACGGGCGGATGGATCGCGAGGTGACGGAGGGATACGCCCAGGTGTTGACCTTGACGGCTCTGAAGGGCTATGACTCGACAGGTGCATGGCACCGGACCCCACGAAACGCGGGCCTGTTTCGAGCATGCGGCCAGCGCGTTCGTGTCCCTCGTCACCGGAATCAGCGATGATTGCTGGACGGCCCCAGCCCTGGGTGAGTGGTCTGTGCGCGACCTGGTCGGGCACACGAGCCGGGCGTTGTCGACCGTGGAGACCTACCTGGGGACACCGGCCGGCGTGGTTGATGCGGGCGCCGGCGCTCAGACTGATCGCATAGATGCCGTCGGCTACTACCTGGCGGTACGAAGCGGGGATCTGGCGGTGCGTATCGGGCTGGCGGACCCCGCGGCCGTGACCCAACGTGGCCGTGATGCCGGCGCGGCACTCGGTGACGACCCGTCGGACGCGGTTACGGCGCTGGCCAACCGGGTGCGCGAGCTGGTGCGCGAGAGCCCCGACGACGCGGTCGTCATGACTGCGCTCGGCGCTATGAGGCTGGCTGACTACCTGCCCACCCGGACCTTTGAGCTCACCGTCCACACCCTGGATCTGGCTCGTGCGCTGGATGTCCCGCCACCGGCGAGCCTCGGCACCGCCATCGGTGGCAGCCTGCTGCTCGCCGCCGGCATCGCCGCGGCGCTCCCCGACGCCGCCGACATCCTCCTGCTGCTCACCGGGCGCGCGGACCTACCCGCAGCCCTCAGCGTGGTCTGACACCAGCGGCATGGCCTGACACCAGCGGCACGTTGGCCGGGGTCAGACCAGAGTCTCGTAGAGGCGGGCGGTCTTCTCGGCCACGGCCGGCCAGCCGAACTCGGTGACGGCCCGGTCGCGGCCGGCTCTGCCCATGGCCGCGGCGCGCGCCGGGTCCGCGAGGAGCTCGTTGACGGCGGCGGCGAGCGCCGCCGGGTCGCTGGGCGGGACGAGCAGCCCGGTCACGCCGTCATCCACCACTTCGGGGATACCGCCGACCCTGGAGGCGACCACGGCCGTGCCACAGGCCATCGCCTCCAGGTTGACGATCCCGAGCGGTTCGTACACGGACGGGCAGACGAACACGGTTGCATGCGACAGCAGCCCGATGATGTCGGGCTTGCTCAGCATGCCCGAGATCCATACGAGTCCCTTGCGGGTGTCGCGCAGCCCGTCCACCAGGTCGGTGACCTCGGTCAGTAGCGCGGGGGTGTCGGGCGCGCCCGCGCAGAGCACCAGTTGCGCCCGCGGGTCGAGCTCGGCCGCGGCCCGCAGCAGCACTGGTACTCCCTTCTGGCGGGTGATCCGACCGACAAACACCACGGATGGCTGTTCCGGGTCCACCCCGTACCGGGTGAGGACGTCGGTCGCGGGGCTTGGCATGTACTCATCGGTGTCGATCCCGTTGCGGATGACATGGATCTTCGCCGGATCGACCGCCGGATAAGCCGACAGGACGTCCGCCCGCATGCCCTCGCTCACCGCGATGACGGCCGCGGCGGACTCGATGGACACCCGTTCGCACCAGGATGACAGCGCGTAGCCGCCACCGAGCTGTTCGGCCTTCCACGGCCGCAGCGGTTCCAACGAGTGTGAGGTCAACACATGTGGGATCCCATAGAGCAGCGACGCCAGATGCCCGGCCAGGTTGGCATACCAGGTGTGTGAATGCACCAGGTCGGCGCCGGCGGCGGCGGCGGTCGCGGACAGGTCGGCCGACACCGTCCGCAGGGCGTCACCCGCGTCCGCCAGCTGTTCCCACGGCCGGTGGGCGCGCACCGCGATACCGTCCGAGCCCACCCGGTCGGCCCCCTGGCAGTGCACGGTCAGCTCCACGAACCGGGAGATCTCGCGGGCAAGGTACTCGACGTGCACTCCGGCGCCGCCGTAGACCTCCGGCGGGTACTCCCTGGTCAGCAACGAGACGCGCATTACCTGCCCTTCAGGCATCCAGGACGGGGCTCAGTCGGTGATTGTCGGGCTCAGCCGGTGATCGTCACACCTTTCCCGACGACCGTGACGCCATCGGGGCTGACTGTGAATCCGCGGGCGATGTCGTGTTCCTTGTCCACCCCGATCTGCGTACCTTCCGGTACCACCACGTTCTTGTCGAGGATCGCGTCGCGGACCACCGCGCGCCGTCCGATGATCGTGTTGTCCAGTACGACCGCGTTCTCGACCTGCGCCCAGGAGTTCACCCGTACTCCCGGCGACAGGACCGACCGGCGTACCAGGCCGCCGGAAATGATCACTCCGTTGCTGACGACGCTGTTGAGCGCCATGCCGGTACGGCCTGGTTCCTCGTGCACGAACTTCGCCGGCGGCAGGGACGGGACGTTCGTCAGGATCGGCCAGTGCCGGTTGTACAGGTTGAACACCGGATCGAAGGCACACAGATCCATGTGCGCGTCGAAGTAGGAGTCGAGGGTGCCGACATCCCGCCAGTAGCCCCGGTCCCGTTCGCTCGCTCCTGGCACGTCGTTGTCAGCGAAGTCGTAGACCTGTGCCATGCCTTCCTTCGCCAGCATCGGGATGATGTTCCCGCCCATGTCGTGGACGCTGTCGTCGTCGGTGGCATCGGCTCGCAGCGCCTCGATCAGGGTGTCGGTGGAGAAGACGTAGTTGCCCATGGAGGCGAACGTCTCATCGGGCGCGTCCGGCAGGCCCGGAGGATCCGCGGGCTTCTCGAGGAAGGCGTCAATTGTGCGACCATCCGCACTCGGACTGATCACACCGAGTTGTGTCCCCTCCATCCGGGGCACACGCAGCCCCGCAACGGTCACTCCGGCCCCGCTGCCCAGATGCTGTCCGACCATCTGCCGCGGGTCCATTCGGTAGACGTGGTCGGCGCCGAACACGACCACGATATCCGGTTGATCATCGTAGATGAGGTTCAGTGACTGCAGGATGGCGTCCGCGGATCCCGTGTACCAGCGGGGTCCGAGCCGCTGCTGTGCGGGCACCGGCGTGACGTAGTTGTCGAGCAGGTCGCTCATCCGCCACGTGGTGGTGATGTGCCGGTCCAGGCTGTGGCTCTTGTATTGCGTGAGAACGCAGATCCGCAGGTAGCCGGCGTTGGCCAGGTTCGACAGGACGAAATCGATCAGCCGGTAGAGGCCGCCGAACGGGACAGCCGGTTTGGCGCGGTCGGCGGTGAGCGGTGCGAGCCGTTTGCCCGCACCACCGGCCAGCACGACGCCGAGCACTCTTGGCGTTGACATCCCAGACCTCCCCGGGGTAGCGATCGATGATCGGATGGGATCGGCTGGCACCGGCCTGTGGCGGCCGGGTTGGTAGGCCCAAAGCCTAACAACGTGTAGCTAATTGCGATGTTGGGCACAGAAGCTCTTGGGACCTGTCTTACCACCGGGTTCACGCTGATCATCCTGGGCGCGGCGGATCGGATGCTCACGAAAAGGATTTTTTGTTATTATTGGGAATAATAATCTCATCGATTGATTTTTTATGGTGTTCTGGTGTCACTCGGTTGGTCTTCCCTGGCTGTGCCCTGCTATGCGCGCGATCCCCGTTGATCATGCGCATTTCCCGGCGCGTGGCGGGCTCACCGTGGGCGGCACGCCCTACCTGGTGAGCCCGCTCCGGCGGGTCCTAGAGCGACCGGCAACAGGGGACGCGGCGTCGCGGGGCTGGGGCACGCACCTCGCATCGTTGGCATCAGTCGCCACCCAACACCTCCGGTGGCTCCCTGCGACGCCTCGCGATGCACGCACCCCGGCCCCGCTCCTTGATCCACACCCCTGTTGCTGGGCGCTCTTATCCGGCGGGCGTGGTCAGGTCGTACACGGTTGTGCCGCCGATCGTGGTCTGGCTGAAGTTCTGCTGCACCCACGCGGTGATGGCGCTGGCCGTGCCACTGGGCTGGCCGCCGCCCATCGCCATCCCCATCCCGCCGCCGCCCATGAAGTAGTGGATTTTTCGTTGGCTGACGTACTCCTGGAACTGCGCGAGCGTGGGCGTGGGATCGGTTCCGTTGAAGCCGCCGATGGCCATCACCGGGTCGCCGGTGGCGAGCTGGACGCCTGCCGCGGAGTTGGAGCCGACGGCGGCCGCGACCCAGATGTAGCGCCCCGCGTCCGCCCGCAGCGCCGTGACCAGCGCGGCACTTGGCGTTCCCGCGTTGAGAAGCCCGCCGAGGCCACCGGCTGTCCGTCCGAACATGGCTCCGCCCCGCCGGCCGAAGCCGCCGGCCAGACCTGCGGTACCGCCCTGTGCGGCCGGGCCGCCCGGTGACGTGCCCGGCGGGATGCTACCGCCAGCGAAACCACCGCCAGTGAAACCGTTCATCCAGCCGCCGCCAGCGAAGCCGCGGCCGGGGCCGGGGCCGCCAGCGAAGCCGCGGCCGGGGCCACCGAAACCCGTGGGCCCGGCGGATGGGATGGCACCGGTGTGCGTGGCGGAAGCCGTCGCGACCGCGTAGGCGGCTGGCCCGGTGGCGCCCGCGACAATGCTCACGGCAGCCATCACCACGGCGGCCCGGCGAGCCAACGGCACCGAGAGCACGAGGCTGAGGATCAGCGCGACAATCGCCGCGCCACCGAGAAGGAGCACCAGCGGCCGCAGCCACGGGTGCCAGCTGGGCGTCCGGCTGAGCAGGACGTAGGCCCAGGCCGTTGTGGCGGCCAGGGCCATGGCCAGCAGCAGAGCGGCGGCGAACTGGCCACGGCGGCGCCAGAGGCCGGTGCCGCCGATACCGATCACAGCTCCGATCGCGGGGGCGAGCGCTACCGTGTAGTACGGGTGGATGATCCCCTGGGCGAGGCTCAGGGTGATGCCGGTGACGAGGAGCCAGCCGCCCCACAGCGCAAGGGCCGCCCGGGTCCTGTCCGTACGCGGGGCGCGCCAGCCGAACGCAAGCCCGCCGATCAGGAGGATCAGCGCAGCCGGAATGAGCCAGGAGACCTGCCCACCCATCTCGGAGTTGAACATCCTGGTCAGACCAGTCGCTCCCCAGCGGCCACCGGTGCCGCCCGCCCCGCCCATGCCACCGACGCTGCCGGCTTCGTTGCCGTTGAGCCGGCCGAAGCCGTTGTAGCCGAAGATCAGATTAAGGACGCTGTTGTTCTGCGAGCCGCCGATGTAGGGGCGTGAGCTCTTCGGCCACAGTTCCACGGCCGCGACCCACCAGCCGGCAGCGACGAGCATCGCCACCCCGGCGAGCAGGAGCTGGCCGATCCTGCGCCGGAGCGGTGCCGGCGCGGCCAGGAGATAGGTGAGCGCGAACGCCGGCACGACCAGGAATGTCTGCATCATCTTGGCGAGAAAACCGAAACCGACGAAGACGCCCGCCCAGACGATCCAACGGGTACTCGCGTTCTCCACCGCCCGGACGGTCGCGTACGCACCCAGGACCAGCAGCAGGACGAGCAGCGAGTCGGGGTTGTTGAACCGGAACATCAGCACCGCGACCGGGGTCGTCGCGAAGACCGCGCCGGCCAGCAACGCCGCGCCGGGGGAGAACCAGCGCCGGACCGTCGCATACAGGACGCCCACGGCCGCGACGCCCTCAAGCGCCTGCGGGACGAGCACGCTCCACGAGTTGAGCCCGAAGAGGCGTACGAAGATCTCCGCGACCCACAGGGAAGCCGGTGGCTTGTCCACGGTGATGAAGTTCGAGGCATCCGAGGAACCGAAGAAGAAGGCCTTCCAGCTCGTCGAACCGGCCTGCACAGCGGCGGAGTAGAAGGCGTTCGCCCAGCCGGACCTCCCCAGCCCCCAGCTGTAGAGCAGCGCGGTTGCGGTGAGAAGGGCGAGCAGGGCAGGGCGCACCCAGGGCTGGTCGGCTTCCCGGCCGCGAAGAAGGCGCCGCGCCCATCGGGCGGGTGGCTGCCGGACCTGGGTAGCCGCCGGGCCAGCCGGTGCGGGGGGAACTCCGGCCGCCTGGTCCGGAAAGGTTGTGGTCACGTTCAGGTCCTCATCATCAGGGGCGGGAGCTGGACGACGGCGCGGCCGGGGAGCGTCCGGGGTGCCCGGCTGGCCGTCATCACGGATATCGCCGACATCGCCCTATCGTCGGGTCTCAGCCTGATGTGGGCCTGACGCAAGTCTGGGAACCGACTGAAGGCCGACGCGGGCGGGCAGCCCCGCCGACACAGCTGTGCGGGGACGGCATCGTGCCCATCGTGGTGTCCATCGCGCCGGTCACCCGCTGTCGGGGCGACCGGCGATCAGATCGGAGATGCGGTCTTTGCGGTGGATCCACCGTTGGTCGTGGCGGATGGCCCGGCTGTCGGCCCGCGCGGCTTTGTGAGATCCGCTGTGATAGCGCCATCGTGCCCACGGCGAGTTGGGCCGAGCCAGCCGGATCGCGCCGATGAGCGCGAGGAAGGGGACGAGCAGCCCGATGGTCCCGAGGCGCAGTTTGCCCTTCAGAAAAGTGATCACTACCAGAAGGATGTTGAGGATGAGTGATGCCACATAGTCCCACAGCGCCGCGCTCTGGCTGTCGTCAAGGCCGTTGACCCCGAAGGGCAGGCTGCCCAGAATGAGCAGGCCGGTGACCGCCACCCCGAGGGCGACCGCATCGACCGAGACGCGGCCCTCCTCGCTCCAGTACACGTCCTGTAGGTGCAGGACCAAAGCGAACTCGTCCAGGACGAGCGCGATCCCGACACCGAACAGCGCTCCGAGCAGGTCCCACCACGGTGATCTGCCGGCTGCCGGGGTGAACGCGCCGACTCCGGCGACGCACATGAAAATGATGCCGAAGACGATATGGTGGATATGTGTCCCGCCAGCCGCGACATTTCCGGGCCACCAGGAAACCCCCGCCCGGATCATCCGGACGCTGAGCCGGATGAACAGAAATGTACCCACGAACGCCACCAGCAGCAGGAACAGCGGCTGTTTCCCGGGCTCGACAATGACCCGGTGATAGAAGTCCGTCACCGCGCTCACCTGAACTTCCGCAAAGAATCTAGGCCCGCCGCGGCCGGGTCTGTCCGGACCGTATTCGTCAGGCGGTTATCCTACGTCCAGCCGGCTCCGTGGCTCGCCGCGCCTGGCCGGTGTCAGGAAGTCGCGTGCCCGCGCCACCAGCCGGGTCATCTCATATCCGACGAGACCGATTTCACATGTTTTGGCGGCCAGGACGGACAGGCAGGCGCCCTCGCTGATGGCCATGAGGAGCAGGGTGCCGTGGTCCATCTCGACCATTGTCTGGCGTACCGGTCCGGACTCCATGAGGGTCGCCGCACCGAGGGCCAGGCCGAGCAGGCCCGAGGAGATCGCGCACAGTTGTTCTGCCCGGTCGCGGATAAAGCCGTCGCACACCGCGAGCAGCAGCCCATCGACCGAGACGACGATGGCACTCGCCACTCCAGGAACCGACCCGACGAAGTTATTGACGAGCCAGTTCAGCCCACCGTCTGGCCCACCGTCTGGCTCGTCGTCCGGTGCGCTCGCCTCGGTCACACGCTCCCTCGCTGTCCGCACGGGTGCGCCGATCCACCATGGCTCCGGTAGTACAATTCGCTACCTCTCTGGCCGTTCTCGTCCGCGTTCGGTGACCCGACTGAGCCGTGGCTATTTCCGCCAAGGTATCGGCTCGGGGTTCGCCAACCGCGACCAGGTTCCTCGCGTCACCTTCGGATGGCCAGTTTATGCCCTGCCAGGTGGGCGCCTTGACCTGGTGACAGCTGGGTCAGGCGGCGGGCTGGAAAAAGTACCCAAGATAAACGAATTAACCTGTTATGTCTGTATTGCTATGATCACCCGTTGATTGGATTTTGTCACCGGGCTCGTGTCGGCTGGCCTTGACCCGTTGGGATGGCCTTGAGCCGCCGGGATCCACGGCCAATCTCGTCGCCGTGATCTGACCGGTCGCTATCGGTCGTCATGGTCCAGTCGGTAGAAAAGACTGGAATCCGGCAAGGCCCATGCATCCGGCAAATCCAGTATTGTGGCCATATGCTGGTCCGGCCACCCGGCCGTCGATCAACGGGCGGGTGGCCGGACGGGTATGCCAGTGTGACGGGCATACCGATGTTCAGCTGGTGGCGGCTCCGTGCTCAAGCCGGGCAGCGATGTTGTAGATCCGGCGTTCGAAGCTCCCGGACCAGTACGGCGTCATCGGGCTGGTGATCTCACGGTGGCCCGGTGCGGTCTCCCAGGCGAGGAACTGCTCTTCGCTCTCCCACTCGCTGAGCAGGAGGTAACGGCCGGAGCCGTCGGGGTCTCGCAGGAGCTCGTCACCGAGGAGACCGGGCGTGCCCTTCATCCGTGCGGTGACCTGTAGATAAGCCAGTTCGAACTCGTTCGCCACCGCCGGGGCGACATTCGCGAAGACAAGAATACGCGCGGTCATCGACGACCTCCTTGCGTCAGCTATTTTTTGATCTTCCACGGACGGCGCCGAGAAGGCTATCCGGCCGTGGCCAGAACAAGCGAGGCCGGACCGGCCAGCGGCCGGTGCTCGTCGAACCGCCAACCGGTGTCCGCCAGCAGTTTGGCGGCTTCCTCGACGCTGTAGGCCTGGCCACCGCCGACAAGCAGGAATTCACCCGAGAGGAGTGCCGCAAACGCGGGGTCGGTGTGGGTGGGATCGGTCCACAGGTCGACCAGCAACAGACGGGCCCCGTCAGGGGCCGCCGCCCGGACCCGGCTCAGCAGAATCCGGCTGCGGTCCGGTGGGAAGAGATGAATCACGTTCGCCAGCAGCAGCACATCGTGGTCCTTGGGTATCGGATCGTTGAAGAGATCGCCCTCGACGATGGTCAGCCGGTCCCGGTCAGCCAACCCGTCGACATGCCGCGCAGCCACGACCGCGGTCTGGGGAAGCTCGAACAACGTGGCGGACAGCTGCGGATTGCGGCCCAGTGCCGCGCGCGCGAACGAACCAGTACCGCCACCCAGATCGAGCAGGCGCTGATGGGCGGAGAAGGAGTAGCGACCGGGTAGCGCCGCCGCGGAGGCGCTGGTGCTGACCTCCATTCCGAGCGAGAGCATTGTCTGCTCCGCCGCGGACAGGGGCTCTGTCTGCGGTTCGCCCGTGCGCACCGCGGCCTCAAGCCGTTGCCAGGTGGGATAGCTGATCTGGTCCCACCACCTCAGCATGGGGCGCCGGTCAGCCGGCGTGGCGCCGGCCAGAAACGTCTGCGCGACTGGGGCGTTGCTGTATTCGTCGCCCTCCCGGTTGACCAGGCCGACGCTCACCATCGCATCGGCGACGATCCGCGTGGACCGTTCCGGAACGTCGATCACGGTGCTCAACTGCGCCGCCGTGCGCGAGCCCGGCGCCAGCGCCTCGAACAGGCCGATCCGGGACGCGACGAACAGAAACTTGGCGGCCATGTAGCCGGCGGAGATCCGTAGAATCTGTTCGGGTGTTTCACTGGACTCGGTCATGATAGTTCCCGTTCTTGAGTAATGGTTCGTCGGTCGGGCGCTGATATTTGCGGGACCAGGTGTCGAGACGGATCGAGGCGGGCAGTTCAGCCGGTTCTCGGGAAATTTTCTGGTGCCACTCGGCGAGCGACGGCCGGGAAAAGCCGAAGTGCGTTTTCGCGACTGATCAGACGAAATGCTTCCGTATCGAGACTGGGATCATTTTTCAGTCCCTGGGACGCCACGGAAACTCCGGCGGCGGGCACCGCGTTGTAGTCGCTACCGTAAAGGATTCGCGTGGCACTGACGGAGGCGAGTAATGTCGGTGTGGCGTATGGTGACATCGGCCCGGCTGTATCGTAGTGAAAGCGGTTCAGGGCGGCCTGGACCGTGCTGGCGTCGAGACCATGCCCGAAGGCGGCGGCAAGGGTGAGCCGGGCGGCCTGATAAGGCAGGAAGCCGCCGGCGTGCGGCAGGATGAACGAGATTTCCGGGTAACGGTCCAGCGTGCCGCAAGTAATCAGCTGGATGGCTGCCCGCGTCGTGTCGAGCATGAAGTCCGCGATGAATGCCGGGAACGGGCTCACTGAGCAGGACGGCAGGTTGAACGGGTGGATGAGCACGACTGCCTGCCGCAGGTTCAGCTCCGCGAAGACCTCGTCAAGGGCAGGATCTCCCAGATATGCCCCGTCCGCATGGCAGCCCATGACGACGCCGTCCGCGTCGAGCTCGTCGAATGCATAGGCGATCTCGGCCAGTGAGATTTCCATGAATGGCAGCGGAACGTAGGCGAGAAATCCGAACCGCTGCGGGTGCTGATGGGCGATCTCGGCCAGTGACTCGTTGGCGGTACGGGCGATCTCGGCGGCCCAGGGCGCATCCCCGCCGAGGAATTCGCTGGGAATCGCGGCCGACGCCAGCCCCAGCTCGATGCCAGTCATGTCCATCGTCTCCAGAGCGACCCCGAGATCCCAGGTCGCGAAGGGCGGTCCGCCGACCGGTGGTAGCAGATTACGGTCGACCGCCAATCGTTTTAAAGTGGGTGGTAACATATGGTGATGGACGTCGATGTACCCGCTTGGTCGCGCGCCGTCGGAATGCGCTCCGGGAGGATGTTCGCTCATGGTGGGTTCTCCTGGCCGGGACGGGGTGAGATAAAACTAAGGTGGGATGAATGTTAAAGGGCAACCGGTCCGCTGGATTATGACACCACTGGTCCTGTCCGCGACGATGATTTTCTCGGCCGGTGGCCTGGTTTTCGGCAGAAAATCAGAGCGCGGTGTGATGGTGCTGGCAGGGGCTTGTCTGATCTGTTTCGTTCGGCTTGGGAGACAGGGCTTTTGCCCTCACCGGCCGGGCCGTGGACGGCTGGTTATCCGACGGTGAGAGGTACGCTCTCCTGTTCCCCGCTGCCCGTAGCTCCTTTCTCGGAGCTCCCGAGCCCGCCGCCGAGCCCGCCGGGATGCGGGCCTCGTACGTTCATGCCAAGCTGGCGGAGCAGGCCGCGATCGTCGCGGATCGCGTCATGCTCGACGACCTTTCCCCCGGACATGCGAAACCAGTGGGTATGTCGCCAGGCCACCCGCTGACCAGCGGCCCGCACTCCCATGATCACTCCGTGCGCCGTGCCTTCGATCACAATCATCGAGGCGACGAGCTCCGAATCCGCGACGATGCTTTCCAGCCGCCAGGCGGCGGCCGGAAAGCATCGCAGCACGACCCCCAAAGTGGCAGCCAGACCAGCCCGCCCAGGTGGGCTGCCGGGCTCCATTCGGTGATTAACCATATCCGGGGCGAATGCTGTCAGGGCACCTTCGAGATCGCCGTTCTCCAGTGCCCGGAAGTGGTTGATGATCGTCAGTCTGTTAGTATCGGCCAGGGTCTCGCCGCTCACGATCGCCATTCTGTTCCTTCCAGGTGGACGAGGATTTCGGCTACCTCCATCCGCACGCTCTCTCGCAGGTCGCGCAGTGGCGCGGTGAGAGCGTCCTGCTCCGGGCTGCGCTCGAAGGCCTGGAAATGCTCCCGGTCCGTCCAGTCGCTCGTGATGACGAACGCGCACGGGCCGTCCCGCAGGAGGCTCTGCCGCAGATTGCCTGTTGCCCGGCTCGCGGCCAGCGCGACCTTTTCCCAGACGTCGATGAAATCTTGTTCCCGGTTGGGACGGACACGCATCGTAAGAGTTACTCTGATCATCAGATCCCTCCGTCTACGTACAGCGTGGCGCCGGTGATGTAGCGGGCCGCGTCACCCGCGAGGAAGAGTACCGCGCTGGCGATCTCCTCGGGCCGAGCGAGGCGCCCGAGCGCGGTCATCGCCTCGGCCTGTGCCCGCCTTGCTGGCGACATGCCGGCCGTCTGGTCGGTCTCGGTGAAACCGGGGGCCACCGTGTTGACCCGGATGCCTCGTGACCCGAGCTCCTTGGCCAGGGATCTGGTGAAGCCGAGGACAGCGGCCTTGGAGGCCATGTACGGGGTGCGGTCCGCGACGCCGCGCAATGCTCCGGCCGAGCCGATGGTAATGATCGACGCTTCATTGGCCAGTAGGTCGTGCGCCGCTCGGTGGAGCAGGTAAAGGCTGGTCAGGTTGGTGTCGAGCACCCGCCGCCACTCGTCCAGGCCGAGCTGGTGCAGCGGTGCCTGGGTCGCGGCCGCCGCGTTGTTGACCAGGATGTCGAGCGCCCCGAAGCGGTCACGGGCGGCCTCCAGTAGCCGGTTCACGTCCGCTTCCACCGACACGTCGGCGCGTACCAGCTGCGCGTCGGCGCCAAGTCGGTCGAGTTCGTCCGCGAGTGAAGTGACCGCATCGCTTTCGTTGACATAGCAAGTGATCACAGACGCTCCCTGCTGCGCGAGCGCCAGCACGACGGCACGCCCGATCCCGCGGGCACCGCCGGTGACCAGGGCTGATCTGCCTTTGAGCCCGAAGTCCATCAGCTGTCCCCCCGCGCGGGTGTCTCGACGGCCCGCAGGATCAGCGAGCTGTTGAAGCCGCCGTAGCCGCGGGCGTTGACCATGGCGACCCGTACCGGGGTCTCACGTGGTTCCCGGACGAGGTCGAGGCGGTACTGCGGGAGCGGGTCGTCGAGGTTACCGACCGCCGGGATCACCCCGTCGCGGATGGACAACAGCGCGTTCGCCGCCGCCAGCGCTGAGCCGCCCGCGCACATCCGCCCGATCAGACCCTGCGGAGCGGTGACGGGAACGTGCTCCGCATGGGCACCGAATGCCAGGTGGATCGCGCGTGCCTCCAGGTCGTCGAGATCCCGCGAGCCCGCGCCGTCCGCGAAGATCACATCAACGTCGGCCGGGTTGAGGTCCGCATCGACGAGCGCTCGGCGCATGGCCTCGGCGTACCAGCGCGGGTCCGGCGAGGGGTCGCGATGATGGGCCGCGTCGTGGGTCGCCGCGTATCCGGCGATCTCGGCGTATATCTTCGGCGCGCCGCGGGCCGCCGCGGAGGCCGGGTCCTCCACGACGAGTGTCACGCCGCCCTCGGCGGGCACATGACCACCCGCGGAACGGTCGAACGGCTTGTAGCCGGCTTTCGGCTCGCTGCTGGTGGACAGGCGCCCGCCGGTGATCTGGCAGGTCAGAGCGTAGGGAGTGAGGCCGGCCTCGGCAGCGCCAGCGAGGACGGCCGGCGTTCCCCGGCGGATCGTCCGCCGGGCCTGCGCGAGACTGTCGAGGCCACCGGCGGCGTCGGTGACCACAACCGCGGACGGTCCCTTCAGGCCGTGCCTGATCGAGGTCTGGCCGGTGGTCGCCGCGTAGAACCAGGCGATGGACTGGTACACGCTGACGGCCTGGCGGCCAAGGCTCCACAGCCGCTGGATCTCCCGCTGGCCGAAGTCATTGCCGCCGGACCCGGCCGCGAACACCACCGAGGTCGCGTACGGATCGTGCGCCGCCGGGTCGTAGGAGGCGTCGGACAGCGCGAGTTCGGTCGCGGCCATGCCGAGCCACGTCCACCGGTCGGTCTGTAGGACGAGTCGGCCGCCCAGGCGCCCAGCGGGGTCGAATCCGTCGATCTGGCCGGCAAGCGTCGTGGTGTACCGGCTGGCGTCGAAGCTGGTGATCGGTTTTACCCGTAACTCGCCACGCAGCGTGGAGCGCCAGTGCTCCTCGGTTCCGATGCCGCTGGGGGCTATCACTCCGACACCGGTGACAACAGGACGCAGGGCCGGCCGAGCGGCGATCACCGGGCATCCGATCCGCGGTCGAGAACGATGGCTGACTGGAACCCGCCGAAGCCGCTGCCGACCGACAGGGCCACGGTGACGTCATGGTCACGAGCGATGTTCGGTACGTAGTCCAGGTCGCATTCGGGGTCTGGGCGGGCCCAGTTGGCGGTGGGTGGGACGACCCGGTTCTCGATCGCCAGGGCGCAGGCCGCGACCTCGATGGCGCCGATCGCTCCCAGGGAGTGACCGACCATGGATTTGATCGAGCTCACCGGGACGGTGTAGGCATGTTGCCCGAGTGCTTTCTTGAACGCGGCGGTCTCGTGGCGATCGTTCTGTTTGGTCCCGGAACCGTGGGCGTTGACGTAGTCGATCCGGGCCGGGTCGGTGTGGCCCTGCCGCAGGGCATCCGAGATCGCCACGGCCATGTCGAGACCGTCGGCCTTCAGAC
>NZ_CAKJTR010000046.1:0-4098 GCF_917627355.1 Protofrankia sp. Cj3
TTGATCACCTGCCCCCTGGCAGCCATGATCATCGGAATTTTCCGCCGCCCACCACCTGCTCGGGCCGAGATATTCCTACTGATGCCGGCATTCAGCCAGAAGCACTGGTTGGCGGAATTGCTACGCAATATCGACCGGTCGCTTGACCGTCGCTTCGACCTCGTGGTCAAGATTCCGGACAGCGACTATGCGGGAACCGCTCAGATCCGCCGTCTCCGGCAGACCCTCACCCGTGACAAAGGCTATATCGCCGGATTCGTCGTAGCCGCCGAGCCGGACGCGACCCGCGAAGATCTCGTGACGCTATGCGCCAAGGCGCCATATCCGATAATTTTCGTCGATGTCCAGCCATTCGCACATGACGCTGACTATCCTACCAACACGGCCTTCGTTGGCTGTTCCGACGAGCTCATCGGCGAGAAAGCAGGTCGCTACACCGCCCGTATCATCGAGCGAAGCCCTGCCGCGCATCCAACTGTCTTGGTTATTGCCACAAACACCCACCGCGGCCGGCAGCGCCGATTCGTAGACGTACTCACCGGCACCTGCCCTCAGGCAACCGTGATCGTAGACGAAGACGGCCTGTTCGCCAGGGACCGCGCACGCGATATCGTTCGACGCCGGCTTGCTGAACTGGCCCGACAAAACAGACCGGTCGATGTGGTCTTCTGTACCAGTGACGAGATGGCGCTTGGCGCTCTTGACGCCCTGTACGCGCCCGACGCGGGCGACCAGGCCAGGGGCGTCCGCGTGATCGGTGTGGATGGGACCCGGGAGGCACTCGCGCTCATCAACTCAGGGGGAAGTCCCCTGTGCGCCACCATTGTGCAGGATCCCGCCCGAGTCGCCGAACGCGCGGTGGACCTCATGGAACGCAAGCTACGCGGCGACGACACCCCGAAGCGCAACCATCTTCCCGTAGAACTCTACGCGCTCGACTAACATCTCGACCCGCACGCAGCGGTGCGATCACCCAGACAGCCAGGGAACGTCCGATCTATCACTGAAAGCAACCGCATCGGCGTAGGTCGTCACGACGAATTGACCGGCCGTCGACGCACTGCCGAGCTTGGCTCCCTACAACGGATGACAGGGGAGCAGCAAGGCTGCACGAAGGTCACAACCAGTTGTGATCAGATACATAATGTAGCCACTGTGCAGTGGCGCCCGAATCCACTCTGGAAGAAATCGTGCATATCGGCGCTATTCCGTCTCCTTCGGGCACGACTCGCGGAACACGTCGGTTTGACTGCCGCAGCATGCCATCTCGGGAATCCGCTGGAGCGTGATTGGCGGGCGGGGTCACATGGTCGTAGCGACGCCCGCATCGTGATGGGAGCAGGGGGTTCGGTAAGCTGATCGCGATCGGGCAGGCTCCTCAACGATGTCCCGCTGGCCGCCGGAGACCGCCCTGCCGGTCAGCAGAACGCAGAGGTTTGGGGTGAGAACATATAGGCGTGGATGACCGTTTACGGGTCGTGCTGGTGGACGACCACGAGATCGTGCGGCAGGGTATCCGGACGATATTAGAGGCCCATGCGGACCTCGTGGTGGTAGGCGAGGCGACGTCGGCGTCAGTGGCTGTCGCACTGGTCGATAGCCACCACCCAGACGTGGTCGTGATGGATGTCCGGCTGGGCGACAGCAGCGGTATCGACGCTACCCGGGAGATCCGTACCCGGCACCCCACCGCACGGGTGCTGATATTGACGTCGTTCCCTGATGAACACGCGCTTATCTCCTCGATCGAGGCCGGTGCCAGTGGTTATGTCCTGAAGCAGATCAGGCGGGACGAACTGGTCTCGGCCGTGCGTGCCGTCGGCGACGGTCAACATGTCGTGGACAAGGCTGTGACTGGTGTTTTATTGGAACAGGTCCGGGCCGGTACCATCGGCGACCCACACGGCACCGATGAAAGGCTCAGTAGGTTGTCTGCGCAGGAGAAACGGATTCTGGCGCTTGTCGCTGCGGGTCGGACCAACCGGGAGATCGGCGTCCAACTGCACCTGGCAGAGAAAACAGCCCGTAACTATGTCTCGAACATCCTCGGCAAGCTCGGTCTGTCCCGGCGCACCGAGGCCGCTGCCTACTTGGCCCGGCGTAGCACCCGATCCCAGGGCTCCTAACCTGCTACCTGGGAGCCATCGTACCCAGAGGATTATGCAGAACTCTTCCATCAAGATATATAGCAGCACTTCGACCTGTGCCTCGACCCACGGTGATGGATAATTTTGATCATCCAGAATGGAAATCCTGAATAAGCCTCCCGCTACAACTGCCTTCACCCGGACCGCAGCGGTACCCGAACCGTCACCGTGCTGCCCATAGCACCGGTCTCGATGTCGAGCCGGCCGTTGATGCTTGCCGACCGCTCGCTGAGGTTGCGTAGTCCCTGGCCCCGGCCGGTGGCTGCGGGCAGGTCGAAACCCCGGCCATCGTCGTCGATTTCCAGCAAAGCCGAATCCGCGGTACGGACGAGGCTGACGCGGCAGGTCGTGGCGTGCGCATGCCGGCGCACATTGGATAACGCCTCTCGGGTGAGTTGCACGATGTCCCCGGCGTATGGCGTGAGTTGCGTGGCGACGGTCGGATCGAGATCGATCGCGGTGACGATCCCGGTGTTGTGTTGGAAGTCCTCCGCAAGAACGAACAGGGCGTCGTACAGGCTGCGGTCGGTCAGCAGGACTGGGCGCAGGTTGAACACGTAGTCCCGGATCTCCTTGATCGACCAGTCAATACGGTCGATACTGTCAGCGAGACGGGCGCGGGTTGCCTCCGGCTGCTCGACCAGTGTCTCGGCTGCCTGCAAGGTCAGCAACACTCCGGACAGCGACTGGATCACCCCGTCATGCAGCTCCCGGGCGATGCGCTGACGTTCGTCAGCAACGACAAGTTGGCGTCGCGACTCCTGCAGTTGATCCTCGGCGAGCTTCCAGTCGGTGATATCGAAAATCACTCCGTCCAGCCAGCTATAACCATTGCCGCTCTGTACCTCCTGGCCACGTTCACGTACCCAGGCGATGCTCCCGTCGGCCCGGACGATGCGGTATTCAAGGACGAACTGCCGGTCCTGCCGGGTCGCCTCGATGACGTCCCGCTCCACCACCGCGCGGTCGTCGGGATGGATGATGCTAGCGAAACTGCGCACCGCGTTGTCGATGAAATCGGTGGCTGGGTAACCGGAAATGCGTTCGATGTCGTCGCTGATCAGTTCCATCGTCCAGTTCGGGTCGTTGGCGCAGCGGTAAATAGCCCCCGGCGCGTTCGCGATCAATGAACGCAGGCGGGTCTCGTTGCGGTGCAGGTGCGCGCTGCGGGCACCTGCGACCGCTCGGGCCAAGCACTGGATCTCATCGAACGGCCTGATCAGATAGTCGTCTACACCGTCAGGCAGCACCTGTTCCTTACTCGGAACCAGGATAATGACATACAGGTCCGCATGCTGGGGCTGAGCTCGAATACGACGACATAGGTCGGCGCCGCTGCCATCCGGCAACTGCCAGTCAACAAAGATCAAATCGTACGGTGCCGCGTCGAGAGCAGCGAGGGCAGCCGTGCCGGTGGCCCGTGATCGGGCGCCATAGCCCGCGGTTACGAGCCATAAAGCGATCTCCGTCATCGCGTCACCCTCGCCAACTACCAGAGCCTGGATGCCAGGGCCGGGCGCCCAGCGAGTGGTGTCCATGTCACATGCCCTCTTTCCTCGGGACATCCAACACTAACGGAGAGCACCGTTGCCCTCCATGCTCGTCATGGATCCCCGGAGGGGTCAGAGCAGCGAAGATCTACATCATTCTCCACAACGAGAATCATGGTCATTGCGGGACTGACGGGAACCTCGGAGCGAACATGGACGCATCAGGCATGTTTGGGGTGTTCGGACCGGCCGCCCCTTGGGCCGCTTCGTTTGCGGGTGTTATTACCACGGGCCTTGTCGTAACCGGGTTCTGGCAGGGCCGATCGATCTCAATCTGGCCACCACGGATCGGCCGGCGTTTCGGCGTGGTCCAAACCGGGATGGCCGCATGGAAACCAAAGGCCGGATCCCCAGCAGAAATTGATCAAAATTCCGTGCTGCACCGCGAATACGGGGTCGAT
>NZ_CAKJTR010000046.1:4785-5880 GCF_917627355.1 Protofrankia sp. Cj3
CGGGCCCAGGATTTCTACCAGGAGATCGCGTCAAATTACGATCTACGTAACTCCGGGAACCTGGTGTCGACCCACCTGACTACGGTTGCGCAGTTGCAGACAATTCGAGAACAAAAGTCTATACTACGAATACTTGATCTTGGCGGAGGTACCGGTAAGTTGATAGCAATCCATTTCTTCAATGAAGAGGAGATAACCTGGACGTACATCGACAGCTGTCCGGCAATGGCGGCCGAATTTCGACGGAATCTTTGTGGCTACCCGCTGGGGCGGAAATCAGAGGTCGTGGTTGATGACCTGAATCGAGCGCTGCCCCAGCTGGATGCCGGCTCCTACGATGTAATCGTAATGTCCTTGGTGCTGTCTTCGATGGCGGAACCACCGGACTTTGCCCTGTTGGAGCGACTACTGAGTCCCGATGGGTCACTAATCATCACCGATATTAACCCTGGATACACTCGCGACGCCCCATTGTACAAGGTGTGGGTAGACGGAACAATCGTCGCGCTGCGCACAAGGCCGGTGGATCCGTTCGAGGTGATTCGCCAAGCCAGCACGGCTAACCTACAGATGACCGAACTGAAGACGATCGGTGGGGACAGTACCTACTACTCGTTCCTGACGGTGTTCAGATCGAATGGGATCCGCTCTACGGACGCCGCAGGGGACGGTCACCAGCGGTCAGTGCACCGCCGCCTCGCGCCGGGACCCTGAGCAGGAGTTGGAATCGGGCTGTTGGGGCAGGTCAGGAGCCTGCCCAATCATAATCAACTTTGTCAAGATCCATGTTCCCAGCATGATGCGGACGGTACACTGACCAACGCCATCGACTTGATCTTAATCGCGGCTTGAAGGCCTGTTTTCCCCTGACTACCGAGAGTGATTTCCGGAATTCAGGCGTCGTGGTGGCCCGGCTGTCGCCTCGGGTGAGCGACCGGTCGCTCTCAAGGCACGGGCCGCTGCCGAGCACATCCCCACTTCGGCGCTGATCCAGCGCATCCTCACCCGAACCGTCCGCGAGCCCGACGCGCCGGTGCTGACCGTCGAACAGGTCGAGGAGATCGCCCGACGCGTCTTACGCGAATCAGTATGAAC
>NZ_CAKJTR010000046.1:6332-7032 GCF_917627355.1 Protofrankia sp. Cj3
AATGCAGACGGCGAGGCAAGAACGGCGGTGCGAAGGTCGATATGGACGGTCGAGCGGTGTGCTGGCGCCCTCAGCCGATTGGGCGGTCTCCAGCGGTCAGGAGCCCGCCCGATCGCGATCAAGCGTACCGAGCCCCCTGTTCCCAGCACGGTTGGACGGTGCACTGACCGCCAGAGACCACCATCCGGGGGTTGAACGGCGAACTCAATCTTGGACGAACTGGAGCCCAACAGCTCTTTCCAGCGTCTGCCCGGCCGCATGCAACGACGTCTGCCAGGTGAAGTCGCCCACCACTCCGTCCGGCGACAGCCCGGCATTGCTCTGAAACGCCTCGACGGCAGCCCTGGTACGAGGACCGAATTTACCGTCTACCGGCCCCGGCGAGAAGCCGCCGTTTTCCAGTATCTGTTGCAGACGGCTGACGACCTCGCCTGTCGAGCCCTCTTTCAGCAGCGGCATCGGACCACCATTCGGCAGCGCCGCCCACGTCCTCGGGCCCACGATCCCGTCGACCGGAAGTTGGTTGGCCTTCTGAAAGTCCCGTACGGCGGCGTCGGTCTTCGGTCCGAATATGCCGTCCGGCAGGAGCCGCTCTCCGGGCTCGGAACGGTTGAGCGCCCGCTGCGCCCTTGTGACGGTAGGCCCACTCGCGCCCAGGCGAATCGTGGGTTGTCCCGGGTTTGCCATAGGAACACCTCCT
>NZ_CAKJTR010000046.1:7479-8012 GCF_917627355.1 Protofrankia sp. Cj3
GCAGGATTCTTGCCCATGCGTGTCTTAAGGCTGACAGCGAGCGTCCATGGGTAGGCGGCGGGAGTCTCACCCGCCCCCCACAGATCCCGCATGACACGCCCGTCACGGGGGGGCTCGTGCCGCCCAGCCGTCAGGGCGTGTAGGCGAGCTGCCAGTGCGCGAACAGACCAGGTTAGATGCCCCTGAACGGCAGGCGTTGACCGCCAGTAACCTGATGGACGTCAATGCCACCGTCATCCACGGGGGACCGGCATGCCGGCAAGGCGGCATTTAAGACCCAACGACATGTTCGCTGGGTACCGCATCGAAGGTATCCGTGGTTCCGGCTCCTTTGGCGCGGTGTACGTCGCGCTCGAAGCACAGGTGGGCGGGCACCGGCGGATAGCCCTCAAGGTGATCGACCCGGCCGTGGGCGTCGATGGCGTTGTCGGCCGGGAAAGGTTCCTGCGGGAGGCCAGAGCGCTGGGCGCCGGGCACCACCCCCATATCGTGCCCGTCTACAATGCCGGCGAACAGGATGGGCTCCTCTACCT
>NZ_CAKJTR010000046.1:8357-9766 GCF_917627355.1 Protofrankia sp. Cj3
AACGTGCTGCTTTACCAGCAGAGTGACGATCAGCTGTATGCCTATCTGGCCGATTTCGGGTTAGCCCGACACACCGACGCGGCCAGGCTCACCACAGCCGGAGCCATGGTCGGAACGCCGCTGTACATGTCCCCGGAACAGCTCCGCGGCGAGCCGGCGACGGCGGCGAGCGACATCTACGCCGCTGGCCTGCTGCTACACGAGATGATGGCCGGATACCCGCGCTGCCGCGGGGAGGAATGCCGACGGACACCAACCGATCCGGTGGCAGCCCGCCTCCACGCCATCGTCAAGCGGGCATGCGAGCTCGAGCCCGAGGCCCGCCACCCCAGCGCGGAGGCGTTCGGCCAAGATATCGCCGCTGCGCTGACCGGCGCGCCGGTCACAGCGAGCCACCTCCAGCCGCTGCACCACGTCGGCCATGGCGCGGCGAGAACCCAGCTCTCGCCCGACGTCGCCAGCAGCGGACACGGCATGGATCCGGCTCCCAGCCTCGACATCGCGGGCGGACCGATCTGGACCGCCCGATCCGAGTTCTCGCTGCCGGATCCCGGACCGACCGAGCATGGCCACGCCGGTACGCATACCCTGCCCGGAGAAGACACCATTCCCAAAGCGGGCGGTGCGGCGCGGGATTCAGGCGCGGGGACCTCCTCAGCCGGACAGAGGCGACCAGTATTGTTGTTCGCGCTCATCGCCTGCGTCGCCTTGGCGGTCGCTGCCGCGCTGACCGCGGTTACCCCGATACTCATGGGCCGAACGGACGCGGCATCGCCGGCCACGACGCCATCTCACACGGCGCTGGTGACACCATCCCCGCACTCATCGACCGGCGCCTTCCCGAGCGGCCTGGACCAAAGCACAACCTCGTCCCCGGCACCAACGGCGCTGACCACCGCGCGGATTTCCGGGACGCCCGTGCCGCTGGCACAGAACGCACCGACTGGCACCGTTCGGCCACCGGATACCCCGGTAGCACCGCAATCCGCATCCCTCAGCCCGCAACCCGCCCCCACCACAGCGGCCGGGACGGTGCAGCGCCGGTATGTCTGCGCCGAGGACGCGACATTGCACAGCTCGTTTGGCCATGACACGCCGATCATAGGCACACTGCGGAGAGGCGAAGAATTCGATACGGACGGTTTACTGGCGAACAACGGAGCATGGGTGCACGGGTACGCCCCGTCGTTGAATCTGAGTGGATGGATGCTCACCCAGTACGTCAAAATGACATGCCCGGCCGCCTGACGAGCAGGTAGTCCCGGCTACGCGTCTACTGACTCCCCCACCTGGCGGACCATCGGTAGCGCCACACAGAAGGCGGGAACCATAGCTGTTCGCGTTCGTAAAGATTCGGAAGCGAACACCCTGAGGTTTCAATCCGACTCGGAAAGTTCCTGCTCTGCGAC
>NZ_CAKJTR010000046.1:10251-34055 GCF_917627355.1 Protofrankia sp. Cj3
TGCGGGTTTGCAAGATCCTTCCAGAACCTCCCGACGAGGGCTGTGGATAAACTGATCCAAAAGATTGATCGTTTACATTTGTGCAGGTCACAGCGTTATCGATCTTTGCCAGAACCTCCCCGTTTTGTCGGCGTGTCGGAGGTTCTGGATGTCGATCACGATGCGACCGCTTGACAGCCGCGCCCATTGGCACCTCGGAGCCTCGCCGGGCATGCATCGCCATCACCTCGCCATCCTCCTCGCCCGCCGGATGCCGATAAGCGCAGGCACGGCCCCTGGGGTGACAGGCGATGACGCACCCACCACGACTCCGGATCGACGAGCATGGAGTCGCTGTCCCCGTCTGGCCTGCCGGGCCGACCTGAACGGGATCACACACCCCCGGTCCCGGCCAGCCATCGGGCTGCCCTTGACGCGATGAGCGTAGGGCACGGCGTCGCTGGGATAGCGTGTGCGCTGATCTCGAATGGGATGCGTGAATTGGATGCGTGAGGAGGCGGAGTGGCGACGGCGGTCAGTGCGCGGCTCACGCCCTTCCTGCACCGCGCGCGTATCCAGGGCTTCCGGTCGATCGTGGATACCGAGATCAGGTTCGGTCCGCTGACTGTGCTGCTGGGCCTGAACGGCGCAGGGAAGAGCAACGTGATCGATGCGTTGCGGTTCGTGCAGGACGTGGTGAGGACTTCGCCCGCGCAGGCAATAGAGGATCGGCAAGGCCTGTCCACGGTCCTGCACCGAGGCTCATGGCCGGCGGGCCGGGTGCGGATCGAGCTGGAGCTTGGCATCTCCCCGCGTCCCGGCCAGGCACGAGGTGACGCCCTGTCCCTACCGCTGGAACCCATGACAGCGATCTATGGATTCGAGCTCCGGCTCGATGAGGCCACCGACCTGGGGACGCACATCGAGCGCGAGTGGTGCCAGTTCACCGGCGCCGAGGCTGCGGGCGGCTTCGCTGCCGAGGAGGGCCGGGTCGTCACCGGTCCGGCGCAGCTGATGGGTCCGGTCGCGGACCCGACGACGCTGGTCCTGCCGACAGCCGCGCGCCTTCCGCCGCTCGCAATGGTCTACTCGGCGTTGCGGGGTATGGCGTTCCATGCGCTGAGCCCCTCGACAATGCGCCTCGTCGGGCAGCGGAGTAAGCGCTCTGTGCTTGGGCCGTCGGGCGAACAGCTCCCCCAAGTACTTGATGCGCTCGCGACCCAATTTCCTCATGCACGACGCAGGATCGACGACTACCTCGCGGCGATTCTGCCCGGCGCACTCGGCATCGAGACGTTCGCCCTCGACGAGTTCCACACCGTTCGGCTGCGGATGGCGGAGCCCTCGGCTGACGGCGGCGTCGAGGTGTTCCCCGCCCAGTCGATGTCCGACGGCACACTCGCGGCTACCGGCCTACTCGCCTCGCTGTTCCAGACCGGCACCTGGATGGGCACGATCCCCCTGGTCGTCGTGGAGGATCCGGAGCTCGGCCTTCATGCCGGTGCTGTCGGTGCGCTGTTCAGCGCATTGGCCGAGGCCTCCGAGCATGTCCAGGTCGTCGTCGCGACCCAGAGCGCCGACCTTCTCGACCAGAAGAACTTCCCCCTCGACGCAGCGCGGATCGTTGAGCTGCGAAACGGTACGACGGTTGTCACCGAGGTGGATGACCGCATCCGCGAGATCGTTCGACGTGACCTTGGGACACTCGGCGAACTCCAGCGGTCAAACCAGCTCACCCCTTGGCCCGAGCCGCCGGACACGGCGTGGTGAACCAAGCCGTGGAACCGGCTCCGATCATCGCGCTCGTCGTCGAAGGCACGGGTGAGATCAGCGCCGTGCCGCTGCTGCTTCGCCGACTCGCGCACGACATGTTCGGCTGTTGGTCAGCCCGCTTCCTCAGACCCAGCCGGTATGGCCGTGGTCAGCTGACCACCACCGGAGGAATCGAGAGGATCATCGAGCGGACCGTCGTGCTCAACCCCGATGCGACAGGCGTCCTGGTGATGCTGGACGCCGATGACGACTGCCCAGCGGCCTTGGCGCCTCGCCTCCTCGACCGCGCACGCCGGGCGCGTCCGGACCGGCGTCTCAGCGTCGTCCTGCGGACGCCACGCGGGCCGCATCCGACGATCGGCCAGTGCCGGGCGAGGTTCCCGACGCAGGTCGACGATCACCTGGCTGCGGAGACAAGACCCGCCAGCGCGATCGTTTCATTACGCACAGGCTAAGAATATGCACCAGCAACGACCGACGCCCAATTTCGGCGGAGGCCCTGCGCGGACGGCTGCGGGTCGGCGCGTATGGCCCGCAGTATGGTCAGCCATCTGCGCAGCGATACCACCCATCAGAGGTTGCGAAATCTCTGGGCGGTGCAGAGGGAGACTGGAGATGGGCGGGTTCACGGCACCGCAGCGCGAGCTGGCCGATTTCCTTCGCCTCGACGACGACCTCCTTGCGGTCGCGGCCAAGGCAAGCAGCCCACCGCTCGGCGAAGCCACAGACAGTCCCGCACGCTTGGCAGCCTGGATCGCAAAGCTGTCCACCGCGCGGAAGGACCGGCTGCTACAGCGTGTGGTCAACGACGACGCCGTCGCCGTGCGGATGGATGCGCCTCTGCTGGCGGGCTCCGCGTGTCGAGGCGTGACCGGTAAGCCGGACACGCCGGCGGCGTCAGCGTCCCATCGGATCGTCGAGGCGTTCCGCCAGCTGGCGGGTGTGCCGGGCGATGCGGTCGATCGAACGCGTTCGTACCTCCTCGGCCTCGGACGTACCGACCTCTGTGAGCGCGTCGGAGAACGCGTCCGGGAAGCGCCCAGCCATCTCCCTGGCGGTCTGGCGGTACTGCTCGGCAGGGATGCCGAGGACGGCCGCCGCGCGGTCCCAGTGCCTGCCGAGCACCTGTCCGAACTTCCGCCGGCCGCCGATCCCGACCGCGACCTCGCGCAGGCCCGGGTCGGCGTCGTAGGGGAGGCTGGTGGCGAGATCGTAGAGCGGGGCAACCTTGATCTCGTTGGGGAGCAGCAGGAGAGACACGTTTTTCGCGTGGCCATCGGGCGCGCCGGTGACGTAGTTGATGGCGGCGAAGCCGCCGAGCGCGGCCAAACCGGCGGCGGCGTGGCCGCGTGAGTTCTGCTCGACGATCCGGGCGAGGTCGGTGAGTCCGGGGCCGCCGTGCGCTTCGTACTTCTTCGACGGGAGCCGTCCGCTGGCGGAGCAGAAGTCCTCCTGATGGAGGCGCAGAACGGCACCGTCGTCGAGGATGACGCGGTCGTAGCGCTCGATGACGATCGCCGGCTCGCCGTCGCCGAAACGGGTGAACTCGGTGTGGGCGACGTCGAGCCCGAGCGCGCTGGCCGCGCGCATCGTGGCGTGCTCGACGAGGGACTGGTGGTGGAGGCGCCCGATACCGGGCTTGATGATGTGGGTTGTCGCCGCGGAGCCGTGTGCCTCGTGCCAGCCAGCGGGCAGCTTCGCGAGCGCGAACTTCGACTGCTGGCCGGGCAGCGACCAGTGCTCGTGGGGCAGGCTCCAGGAGGCCGTGTCCCCGGTGCGCAGTGCGCTGAGCCGCTGCGCGATGTCCTGGTCACTGACAGGCCGCGTTTCCTGGGCACGGGAGAGCATCTCGTCGACCGCGTCGGGTTCGCAGAACTGCACCGCACCGGGGCAGTCCCAGCCCATCTGGGCGAGGATCGCCAGCGTGTCATCGGGCTCGACGCCCAGCGCGGCCCCCCAACGCTGCCGCGTCCGGGGGTCTTCAGGCAGCACGCCCTCGAGGTAGGCGCGGACGCTCCTACCTCGGTAGGTCGTTCCGCTCAGTGGCATCCGCACGCCCAGCGGAGTACTGGGCCTGGTCGCGAGGTAGGCCGGCTCGTAGGTGAACTCAGGCTCGGCGGTGGAGCTGCGCTGTGCGACCCGGCCAACCGCGACGCCGTAGAGGACCACCAGCAAGCTGCGTGCCGCCATCAGCGCCTCGCCCGTGTCGCGAGGGCGGCAAGGACCGCGGCCTCGGCCTCGGTGACCGTACGTTCGGCCAGGTCCAGGCTCAGGCCCAGGGCGCTGAGCACCCGGAAGAGGGGCTCGACGCTCGCTGTCGGATGGCCGGTCTCGAAGCGGGTCAGCCAGGCGCGGGAGACCCCTGCCTGGGCGGCAAGATCCTCCTGTGACAGGCCTCGCCTCTTGCGGGCCTCGCGTACCTCCGCGCCGAGCTGACGGGCGTTGGTGATGTTGGCCATGGCGGCATCCTGTCGACGCTCATAGGCGGTCCGATTTGCCTTCGTTCGTAGACAATACAGGTTGCCTTCGTTCGTAGGCAATTCACGATGTCCACGAACGTGGACGGGTAACGCTGACGGTCACTTGCGTCCCGCGTCGATGAGCAGGTGTCAACAACATCGGGAACGGTCTAGGCTGGGTGTAGAGCCAGGACCGGGACACGTCGGCGTGACGGGCGACGGCGTCGAAGGTCACCGGGGTGCCGGTGGCGCCGAGATGGCGCAGCGCGGTGAGGGCTTGTCAGCGGGTCCGTTCGGCGCGACGGCGGGCGGTGGCGAGGTGCCCTTGGCCCCCAGTGTTGTACCGTATTTGGTACAACACTGGCCTGGTGGTGGATCGGGAGACGGCATGGTAGCGGCGATCAGTGCCAGCGAGGCGCGTAAGACCCTGTTTCCGCTGATCGAGCAGGTCAATGCCGATCACACCCCCGTCGAGATCGTCTCGAAGCGTGGGAATGCTGTCCTCGTGAGCAAGGAGGACTGGGACTCGATCGTCGAGACCAACTACCTGTTGCGCACTCCTGTCAACGCCAGGCGGCTGATGGAGAGCGTAGAACAGTGGCACTCGGGTGAAGCTGTCGAGCGGCCGCTGAGTCCTGACGAGTGAAGCTGACCTGGACCGACCATGCCTGGGATGACTACCTTTACTGGCAGAACCAGGATCGCAAGACGCTCAAGCGGATCAACGCGTTGATCGCAGACATCAAACGCGATCCCGAGGGGCCGGGGATCGGTAAGCCCGAGCTGTTGCGCAACAACCTGGCCGGGCTACGGTCGCGCCGGATCGACGACGAACATCGACTGGTCTACGCAATTGAGCCCAGCCAGATCACCATCATCTCCTGTCGCTACCACTACCAGTAGCCGTCGTGGCCGCGGAGCTGAATGGCAGGCCTCGTGAGACCTTGGGCTGGCGCAAGCCGGTAGAAGTGTTCAACGATCTACTGGAAAGGCATGTGTCGCCTTGACCGCTTGATTCCGCCCGGCTGCGGGTCCGGGGATCGCATGTTCGTGACCATGGCGGGTGATCCGAACCAGCGGGTGAGCGCGTCGTCCAGCCCAAGGCTGGTGCCATCGCCTACCCAGGCGGCGTGGCCGTCGGGGCGGATCAGCACCGCGCTGGGGGCGGTGACCGTTCCGAGCACGGGAAGCTCCCACGCACCGTCGTAGGTTGCGTCGGTGAGCCGCACTCGATCGGCCCACGGTGTGATGTCGATGCTGCCGCGGTCGCCGAAGTTGATCAATGTCGGCCTGCCGGCATGGAGCAGCGCGTAGGTCCGCAGCGGCCCGGTCGCGGTGATGAGGTCGAAGTCGGGCATGCGGCGTCCGAGCAGCGGGTGGTCATCGCCGAGGTCGTATCGCACGTCGAGGCCGTGGATGAGCGCGGCGACGCGTACGCGCGCCGCATTGATGGTGAGCAGGTCAGCGGTGATGTCGCGCAGCGCGCATACCCGTTCGTCCTGCCGCTGTGTGGCACTCTGCGCCATCGTGTGCCGCAGCGCGCAGGCGTCTGCGGGGTGCCGCTCGGTGTGGTACGTGTCGAGCAGCGAGTCGGGTGACACGCCTTTGACCACCTGAGCGAGCTTCCATCCGAGGTTCACCGCGTCCTGGACTCCGAGGCCGATGCCCTGCCCCCCGGCGGGCGAGTGGATATGCGCGGCGTCGCCCGCGAGCAGCACACGCCGGTCGCGGTACGCCGCGGCTTGCCGGGTCGCGTCGGTGAAGCGCGAGAGCCAGGTCGGGTTGTGGACGCCAAAATCGGTGTGGTAGACGTGGGTGAGCGCCGCGCGGAGGTCGTCGAGCGTGGGTTTGGTGGCGGGGCCGACGCGCTCCTCGGTCACCATGACCCGTACCGGCCCTTCGTCGGCGTAGACCACCTCGCCGTCGCGGATCTCGTAGTCCACCCTGCCCAGGCCATGGACGCCGACAGCATCGAGACGAGTGCCCCATTCCGGTTCCTCGCTCAGCCGCACCTCGGCGATCAGGTGGCTGCGCGTCGCGTCCCAGCCCTCGAACGCGATGCCGGCCGCCCGGCGGATCACACTGCGTCCCCCGTCCGCGCCGACGAGGTAGGCGGCGCGGATCGTCTCGCCGGAGGCGAGGCGGACCTCGACGCAGCCCTCGTCCTGCACGAACCCGATGACCTCACGACCGCGATGGATGAGCACGCCGAGTTCGTCCAGCCAGCCTGCCATGATCCGCTCAATGTGGTTCTGCCACAGCCCCAGTCCGTACGGATGCCGGGTGGGGAAATCGCTGATGTCCAGCACCATGGCGCCGAACCGCGCTGTCTGCGCGACCTGTCCCTCGTCCAGAAAGCGGCCGGCGATGCCACGCTGGTCGAGGATCTCGATCGTGCGGGAGTGGAACCCGCCCGCACGCGAGCCGGCGAGCTCTGGCGTCGGGCGCCGCTCGACAATCGCAACGTCTACACCCGCCAGCGCCAGTTCCCCGGCCAGCATCATCCCCGTCGGCCCACCGCCGACGATTACCACCGCGTACTCCCGCACGTCGCTACCCCTCGCCTGTCGTTCTGACAATGGGGAGCGATTCTGCGGCACCACCGGGGCCTTGCCGCAAGACCCCCGATGCGCTATAGCTTGAAAGTGGCGGGGGAGCCTGACCTGCCTACCTTGAAGGCCGCCTCGCCGACAGCTCGTGGCTGGAGCCGTATGGCCCGCCTGATACCAACATCGACGGCCGCAGCGTCCCGCCGGCCACTGAGCCCGTCAAACCGGCCCCACGGGCAGCCGACAGGCCCTCCCTGGCAACCCGAACCTGGTGAGCCAGTTCTGCTCGACGTCGCCGGACCAGATTTTACCCAAAGTAGTCAAATTAGGGTCGCCGGGTGAGAACCATCTTTCCGTACGAACCAGGAGACAAGCCCGCCTATCTGATCGTTTAGGTGGCCCCCGAGTGTTCCGACCGATCAGTCAATCTATTTGACCAGACTAGAGGTCAACTACGTAGCGTGGCGGGCCGCCAGGGGCCCGAAGCCTGAACCCAGAGATTAAAAAGAACCTTGGCATACCTGCCAGAACATGCCGGCCCGTACCAGGGAATGTCCAAACATGCAGGCCATGGCGATGTCAGATGCCTGCGGGACCGGGCACTGCCGGTCGGGTTCACAACGCCCGCACCCGCACCGAGCCCGCGGCACCCATTGCTTTTTGGATCACATATGTCACCCACAGTATTCGACAACTTGCTTGGATTCAGATGGTACATGTTTGGTACGGTTACGTCAGAGTAGCACCGGCCAGACCTTTCACATGCAGATCATCGTCGGCCGGGTGAACTCTCGGCGGACAGCCGCATCCTGTGTCGATCGTGCATGGACGGCGTAAAGCGCTGCGCGAAGGAGGACGGGGGTCTGGGTGAAGATTCCGCTAACCGGCGGCGCTGGGTTCATCGGCGGACATGTAGTAAGAGCGACCGGCAATAGGGGCGCGGCGTCGCGGGGCTGGGGCACGCACCTCGCCGCGTTGTCGTCGGTCGACACCCAACGCCAGGGTGGCTCCCTCCGCCGCCTCGCGATGCACGCACCCCAGTCCCGCTCCTTGATCCACACCCCTATTGCCGGGCGCTCTAAGCCACTTAGCGGCCGTGGGGGCGGTCACCGCGGCCATCGACGATCTATCCACCGGTACCGAACCGAATCCGCGCAACACCATCGACCGAGCATCGAACGTCCAAGAGCTCTTCGTCCCGGACGTGACCGAACGGAATCCAGGACATCGTCGAGCGAACGCACCCGAGCAGCGGCCTTACCCCCTCCTCTGTCGTCACACCAGAGGGCTGTTGACCGCGGATGATCCACCGGCTTCCGAAAAGGAGACACGCCTCGATGACACGATCCGCTCCGGAGATGGACAACGGCAGGGCCTGGGTTACCATGGTGACCAATGACGGATACGTCGACGGTGTCGTCGTACTCGCGTACTCCCTTCTCACAGTCAACTCACGGCATCGCCTTCTCGTCATGCTGACGCCAACCGTCAGCGTCGAGGCCAGACGCCGGATAGCCGCACTCGACAACTGCCACACCGCCGAGATCGAACCCATCCTTCCCGCGCCCGTCAAGCTCATCGACTACGCGTTCCCGTACCTCGTCGATTCGTGGACCAAGCTGGCCATGTGGAACTTCGAGGAGTACGACCGGCTGGTCTGGCTGGATGCCGACATGCTGGTGCTGCGCAACATGGACGAGCTCTTCGACGTCCCGATAGACACGGGGACCATCGCCGCGGCCCCCCAGTGCCTGTGCAACGCTCTGCACTTCGACAACTTCCCGGCCTACTTCCGAGTCGAGCACTGTCCGTATCACGGCGGGTCCCAGCAGCTGCGGCGGTTTAACGCCGGACTGCTCGTCGCCGCGCCATCCACGGCCATGTACAAGGAGCTGACGGGGGCGATCCACAAGCGTGAGATCGACCAGATGCACTTTGCTGAGCAGGACCTGCTGAACGAGTACTTCGCCGACGGCTGGCACGCTCTGGACTACGTGTACAACGCGACGAAGGGAATCAGCAGGGCGCACCCCGAGCTCTGGAACCTGGACGCCATCAAGAACCTCCACTACGTGGGGCAGAAGCCATGGAACTGCGACATGGCGAAGGCGCGCGCGAACGACGACCCGATGTACCGGATCAACAAGGTCTGGTGGGATGTGCGCGAGGAGGCGTTCACTCGCCTCTCCGGAGGCTCCGCAGCCAAGGTCGACGATACGACTCGGCGGGCGATGGAGAAATACGCGCGGCAGCCCCCGCCACCGCCGCTGTATCTGGAGGAGGCCTTGGATGTCCCGCTGCGCCAGGTCCTGCCGAGGCTGCAGCAGCGCTTCCTCACGCAAACCAGCTACTTCGGCGTTCCGGCCTGGAAGAACCCCCTCGACCTGTGGGTCTACCAGGAGCTGTTGTACGAGCAGGCTCCCGACGTCATCATCGAGATCGGCAACCGGTTCGGCGGCAGCACGCTGGCCTTGGCCCATCTGTGTGACCTGATGGACAACGGGCGCGTCATCGCCGTCGACCTCTCCCACGAGTCGGTGCCGCGGCGGGTACGCGAGCATCCGCGCATCACCTGGGTCGAAGGCGACGCATGTGAGTTGTTCGACCAGGTCGAGAGTCTGCTTGACCCACAGGCCCGGGTTGTCGTCATCGAGGACAGCGCGCACACCTACGACAACACCCTCACCGTGCTGCGGCTGTACGGCCAACTGGTCAAGCCGGGAGGCTCCTTCGTCGTGGAGGACGGAATCCTCGGACACGGCCTGGACATGGGGCCCCGGCCGGGGCCGTACGAGGCAGTCGAGACGTTCGTGGCCGAACACCCCGATTTCGTGATCGAGCGTGAGCGGGAGAGTCTGTTGCTCACCTGGTGCCCAAAAGGTTTCCTTCGTCGCATCCGGTAGGAGTCATGGCAGAGCAGCCCCAGACAACCCAACTGGTTCGCCAGCCGCCCGACGCCGACCGCCAATGGTGTCGCATCGTCATGAACCAGACAACGCGCCAGTGGATCGGTGCGCTCGACACCGGCCGGCTGTCGGTCCTGGAGATCGCCGGCACGATCTGGGAAGACGCGTTTGCGTTCCGCTCCTATCGAGCGGTCTTCTACAGCGACTACGACGTCTGTGCGGGGACCCTCGACGAGACGTTCGATCTGGTGATCGCGGAACAGGTCTTCGAACACGTGCTGTGGCCCTACCGCGCCGGACGCAACATCCATCAGATGGTGAACCCCGGCGGATACGTCCTGATCACCACGCCCTTCCTGATCCGTATCCATGACCAGCCGGTGGACTGCTCGCGCTGGACCGAACTCGGACTTAAACATCTGCTCGCGGAATGCGGGTTCCCCTTGGACACCATCCGCACCGGATCGTGGGGCAACCGGGCCTGTGTCATCGCGAACTTCACCGAGTGGGCACAATACGCGCCCGAGCAGCACTCACTCGACAACGAGCCGGACTTCCCATTGGTGGTATGGGCCCTAGCGCAGAAGGAAGCGACATGAACGTCGAGTTCAGTGTCATCGACCGCCTGGACCACCACTCTGCCTCGGCACGGTCATCGTCGGTCGTGTCCGGCGAGAACAGGCGGTTGCTCTTGATGGCGTGGCCGAGCGGCGGTCTCCAGCGGGGTGGTCTCAACCGGTCAGGGCATCATCCTGGCGTCCGTATCGTGCCGGAACCCCGTGGATCCCGGCACGATACGGACGGTGCGCTGACTCTCTGGGATCAGGATCGATGTCGTCGCCGCAACGACGCGACCTTCGCGGGAATGAGAATGGAGGACGCGACCGCCACGGTGGGTCCGTACAAGTTCCCGCCGATCGACGAGTCGGGACGTGCCGATGACACGAGGTTGCAACCCGAGTGGTACGGCTTGGGTATGCATTAAGAGCGCGTTTGAGATCGTCATTCCGGCTCGCCGTGCCCAGGCGCCCCCTGGCTGCGTTGTCAGCCAAACCGATACAACTCATCCGGTATCGCTTCGGCCTCCCGCCTTGCCAGGGGGCGCCTGGACGCGGCTCACTGATCGAAAGCCCGATCTCAAACACGCTCTAAGAGCCGTACCGGCCATATCGCCTTCATCGGCTTCGTGAACGGCGGGTTCATCGTCAACCCGTCACACCGCCCGGCCGGAGCCCTGGAGCACACACGGACACACGGACCACAGACACATGCCTCGTCGGGCTGGAGCGAAGCCCCGTTAGCAATAGCAGTGTAGGTACCGTGTCACGAGCCTGAAGTGAAATGTCACCGCCCGGTCTCCAACCCTACATCGCATAGCGGTTATGCGTTGATGGCTTGATTTCGCCGGTGCCTTGCGACCTCGCCGGACATGGGTAGATATTCCTTTGCCACGGGTGGCAGATCGCACGTTTCGGCCGGCCCGCGCTGATGTGGGACCAGTCCCTCGCTGCCAATGATCAATCGTGTGGTGGGCGCGTCGAACGGGGTTTCCGCGGGCAGGCAGATAGCTTTGGCTGGCGTCGGTGCTCATCCGAAGTTCCCCGGACCTCCGAAGGGAAATGTAGTGTCGAATTCGCAAGGTCTCGTGTTCGCGTCGGCGGAATGGGTTCCGGGCGGAGGTGAGTGGTGGGCCAACTTCACGGTCGTCGTGTCCAACTACTCCACCGAGGACTTGGTAGACCCGGAGATTTCCTTTACGTTCGCCGAGGGCCGGATCATCCGCAACAACTATGGTCTCGTGTTCGAGGAAAGCGACCGCCCGGTCGAGGCTGTCACGGGCCGGTTCGTCGCCGAACGGAAGATCATTCTGGCCCAGAGCTCCCAGGAGTTCACCGTTGCGATGCAGAACGGCGGGCCCGGCGCGGGCACGGACCCCGGGCTGCTGCCGAACGGCTTCACGGTCAACGGTCAGGACGCGAACCCGCCGGTCGACAACGACCCGCCCACCGTGCCGGAGAAACTGCGTGCCACCGGCTGGGCCCCGCACAGCCTGCAGCTGACCTGGGACCCGTCCACCGACAACGTCGCGGTCGCCTCCTACGTGATCGAATACGGCACGCCCGGCGGGGAGACCCACACGTGGCCGACCAGAACCCCCGGCGCCACGGTCTCCCGGCTGAACTCGCTGACCGAGTACCGCCTGCGGGTCCGCGCGATCGATGTGTCGGGCAACCGCTCGGACCTGTCCGAGGAGATCTCCGCGACGACGACCGCGCCGCTACCTGACCCGGGCGACTGGGACGCACGACGCGCACCCTTCGTCGACTACACCGCCTGGCCGAACCCGAAAATCGCCGAATACGGCTCCCTGTCCGGCGTTGACGCGTTTTTCACCGGCTTCTTGGTAGCCCAGCCAAGCGGCGACAAGAAAGTCTACTGGGGTGGATACCCGAGCCTCGGTGAGGCCACCACCAGTGATTTCGGCAAGGAGGACATGAACGCCTTCGCCGCCCACGGCGGAAAGGTCATCCTCTCGTTCGGTGGCGCGTCGAACGTTCCCCTCGAGGACGTGGAGACCGATGTCTCCCGCATTGCGGCGACCTACCGGGCGATCCTCGCCAACTACGGCGCCACCTACCTCGACTTCGACTTCGAAGGCGGATTCATCCACAACCAGCCGGGCCTGGAGCGGCATGTCGCAGCCATCTCCCAGGTGCTCGCCGCCCAGCCTGGCCTGAAGATCTCCTATACCCTGCCGGTCGACGGCGCCCCGGGCAGCCTGGTCGGCTTCAACGACGGCGGGGTCCGGCTGCTGCAGCTACTCGCGGACGCCGGCATCCAACCATCCCTGATCAACGGCATGCTGATGGAGTTCGGCCAGACCTCCCCGCCAGACGCCTACGAATGCTGCGTGATCGCGCTCAACGGGATGTTCACGCAGATCGCCGCGGCCTGGCCGGGTTGGGACGAGCAGAAGGTCTGGCGTCGCATCGGCGCCTGCCCCATGTTCGGCCGGCACATCAACGGCAAGATCTTCACATTGGACCACATGCGTCGTCTCGTCGACTTCGCCCGGACGAACAATCTCGGCTGTCTCTCCGGCTGGGACGCCAGCCGCGACTACAACCAGGGCCGCCTGCCCGAGTGCGCCGATTTCAGCGGCTCGGACCTGGCTAAATGCACCTACGTCGAGCAGAACTCGTTCGACTTCAGTAAGATTATCGCCACCTACCAGCCGGAGCACATCCCGGCAGTTTCGCAACGACGGTAGGCCCGGCCTCCGGAACCGACGGGTGGCCTTGCCGCAGCCGGCCGTCGGTTCCGGCAGCACGACCGCCGCTCCCCGTTCCATCGGCCCAAGATCCTGTCGCTTCTCCAAGCCCTGAGCTTGACGGTGTGCCGGCTGCGCCGCAATGCCACCTACCAGGACCTTCACGGAGATTTCGAGATCGGCAGGACTACAGCCTGGGACTATGACCAGCCCATGGTCAAATTCCTCGCCCACGCGTTCGGCTACCCTGACGAGGGCGATCAAGAAGAGTTCCTGGCGATGCTCCTGGAAGGCACGGTTTGCTTGATCGACGGAACGCTGGTACCGACGTTGAGCTGGAGGCACCGCAGGGATTTGCTGCCCGGCAAGCACCGTCGCCACGGCGTTGACATCCGACTCTTCGTCGATCTGCCCGGCCGGTTGATCTGTGCTAGCCTCGCGTTCCCGGGCAGCTGGCACGACATGCATTGTTTTCGCGAGGCTGGCTGGGTCGACATGATTGCCCATGCCGGCGGGGGCCGGGGAATAGGAAACCTGGGCGGCCGGCGAGCCGAATCAGTGAGCCACCGCGGATCCGGGTCAGCCGGTGAAGGGGTTAAAAACCCGGACATCAGTATACTCGAAATCCTTGGTGTTACGGGTGACCACTGTCCAGCCGTGGACCCCCGCCGTAGCCGCGATCAGTGCGTCGATCGTGGGGACCGGGTGGACTCTACGCTGCCTTCCCCACTGCCGGGTGATCGGGGTGGTAACCGGGACGATCCGCTCGCCGAATTCCTGGATGACATCGCTCAGCCAGTCCTCGACGATGGCCGCCTGCCGATGGTCACCTCGTTGGAACAGGTGCGTGATTCCCTGCTCGATTTCTCCTATGGTCAGCGTGGACAGGTACATGTGGCCCGACGGGGTCAGGGAGATCCATTCTGTGACGCCGGGGTCGCGCCTGCGTTTCCTGGTCTCGGACAGGACATTGGTGTCCAGTAGGTAGCTCATATATCATCACCGAGGTCGACTTCTCCCGGAAAGTCATTTTTCCGCTCAGCTTCGACCCCTTCCAGGACGGCGATGACGTCGTCGTCGAAATACGGGGGGCCGATGAGGAGCTCGGTGAGATTTTTCGCCGGCCACGTCAACCTTCGGTACTCATCGACGTCGATGATGACGGCGATCTCTTCGCCATGCCGTGTGATTGTCTGTGGTCCGTCGACCTGCACGGCACGGAGTACCTCGCTCAGGCGTTGCTTTGCTTCCTGAACCTGCCAGTTCATGGCGGCCTCCAGCTCCACACGACAGATAGTCTGTCTAGACAGCACCGAGTCTATCCCCGTTGTGAGCGGGGATACGACGCTCGTGCTCACCAGCCCGTCCAGCCCTGGTCACCGTCCAGCGCGCCCGACCCACGTGGGTTGCGGTTGCCGTTGCTGGGGGCGGTGCCGGTGCCGGATGCGACGAGGTGCCTCCCTGCCCGGCGTTCGCGGCGACAATCGCCTGCTGGATGCCGGCGCCTGTCACAGACGTTTCCGCCACCGTGGTCGACCGAGGCTGGGCACGCTCCGGTTCTCGGTCAGTCACCCTGACCCGCGGGGGTGCCACGGCATACGTATTCGGAAGTCGCGTGTCAATGGCCATTTCGTTCTCCCCGTAGGCGGCCTGCGGTTCTCCCCACTGGCGGCCAGGGAAATCTCCCCAACGGCGGCCAGATAGCTCCCCGCCGTAGGTGAGGTGTCGATCAGATCAACGCCTTCGCCCCCTTCCCGGAGGTGGCCTGGGCGAGCCAGAAGCTGTCACCCTAGGTCACGACGATGTGGGCGTGGTGCAGCAGCCGGTTGACGGTGGCGGTAGCCAGGGTCTTGGGCATCATCTCGTCGGACCCGGACGGATGCAGGTTGCCGCTGACCGCCAGTGCCCGGCGCTCGTAGGCGGCATCGACGAGCCGGTAGAAGCCCTTGGCAGCGTCCGGTGAGACCGGCAGCAGATCGATGTCATCCACGATGATCAGATCGGTGCGTAGTAGCCGGGTCATCACCCGGGTGATCGAGTCGTCGACCCGGTGGCGGCGGACCAGCACTCCGAGGTCTTCGATGGTGAACCAGGCCACCGTCATCCCGGCCTCGACGGCGGCCTGCCCGAGCGCTTCACAGAAGTGGCTCTTGCCGGTCCCCGACGGGCCGCAGATGCAGAGATTTTCCTTGCGCGCCAGCCACCCAGCGTTTTCAGTGCGTCCTGGGTGGAGTGTGGGATGGAAGAGGCGGTCTCGTCCCAGTCACCGAAGGTCTTCCCGCGGGGAACGCGGCGCGTTTGCGGCGGGTCCGCAGGTTGGCCGCGTCCCGGCCGGCGGCCTCTTCCGCGAGCAGGACACGCACGACCTCGGCCGGGTCCCAGCGCTGGGCCTTGGCGGTGGGGACCAGGTCGGTCAGGGCGCGCCGCAGGTGCGGTAACTTGAGCCGGCGGGTCAGCTCGATCGCCTCGGCCAGCGGGTCGCCGGCCGAGCCCGAGACGGTGCGCAGCCCGGTGGCCATCACGCCTCATCCGCTTCGATGTCGCTGGCGCGGTCGGTGTCGGCGCCCTGTGGGGGTTTGCCGTCGTTGTCGCCGCAGGCGTCGAGGTAGGGCGGTCTCCAGCGGTCAGTGCACCGCCCGGCTCGTGAGCAGGCCCGGGTCGGGTCTGGCCGGAACGGACCGGGCGCGTGAGCAGGTCCTGCTCCACCGGGCCAGGGCGAGGGATGTGCTGCATTGGCAGCAGCACCGGCGGCCCATCTCCGCCGAGACACTACGCAAGCGTCTGTGTGCTGGCGCTCCCGCAGCTCGGCGGTTGGTCACGCGGCTGCGCAGCGAGATCCACAACCAACTCGGCGACGCGCGCCGACACACCCCTGGGCTCTGGTGCTGGCTCGGAGTCTCGGACAGCGGGAGAAGTGTCGGTGGCTTCAGCGAAGATGGCGTGGCAGGCGATCGTCATCAGGAGGTAGCCGAATGCCGAACCCGCCGCGGCTGTGGTGGCAGGACATCGATCCCGTCGTGTGGCGATGTTTCGGCCAGGCCGAGGACTTGGCGCGGGAACGCAACACGGCAGCGTTGGCGGCTCTGGAAGAGTTAGCGACGCGTGCTCCGATGTCGACGCTGGCCGATATCGGGGTGCAGATGCGAGAGGTCGGTTTCCGCGATCACGTCAGTGAGGTAGACCTGCGTGCGGTGCTCGACTATCTGACCGGCGCGCATCTGGTCGAGCCCTTCCGGGACTACGCGGCGCTGAACGCGGGCCTCGACGCTGTGGTCCGTCGCCAGGAGGCGTGGGCGTTGACCAAGATTGGCCGCGCGGTCGTGGCTGCCGTCCGCACGGCGGTCGTCGATTCGCGGCGGGCGCTGCAGCTACCGAGCCGGCTGCTCGACAGCGTTGAACGCACCGTCCGGGATTTAATCGAGCATCTTTCGTCCGATGCGGGGCTGCTGCCGACCGATCTGGACGACGTTCGGACGCGGCTGGACGAGATGCAGCGGGTCACCGCCGATTTCTACGCCGCGTTGGCCCAGATGGTGCAGTCGGACGTGACCGATGACCTGTTGTTCGGGGAGAACCGCGATCGGGTCATCGAGGCGCTGCGACAGTTTCCCCGCGAGTATGGGCGGGCTCTTCGTCGCGTTGAGGCAGCTCTGGCCGACCTGGGGGCTGCCGGGCACCGGCCGCTTGTCGAGACGGCTGCCCTGCATGCCGGTCTTCTCGACGTCCGAGACCAGCAGGATTGGATCGACGAGCGCGTACGCCGGCTGTCTGACCTGGCCGCGTGGTTCGCCCCCTCGGGGTCGGTGCAGCGGCTGATCTCGTCGGCGGCTGGTGCTGTGCACACTCTGTTGGTGGCCATCGACCGGCGCTACACGGCGTTGCGGCGTGGCTCGGATCTGGCTGCCGACTTCCGGGAGCTCGCCTACAGCCTGTACGCGCAGCCCGATGATGATGCGGCTCGCCGGGTCTATGCTGCCGCGTTCGGTCACTGGCCCGCCGTGCATGCTGTCGTCGGTACGGCCGAGGAGGACATCGCCCACGCCGCTACGGCGGCCGGTGGAGCCAGTCGGCATCAGGTGGATGTAGTCCTTCGTGAGCATGAGCGCGTCGGCCGTGCCAGCGGCCGTCCGCGCAAGGTTCCCGATGCCGGTGCCGCCCGGGCCGCCGCGTTGGAGAAGGCCGCCGCCACGGCGGCGAACCGGCGGCGGTTCACCACTCTGCTGGCCACCGACGGCGAGGTGTCGATGAGCCATTTCGCCGGCCTGGAGACCCCGGCGTTGGTGATTCTGCTCGGCGCGGTCGAGGCTGCCCGCAACATGATCAACTCTGCCACGGGCTACGGCGAGGCGCACGCCGAGGGAGCCAGCGTCATCGTCCGCGTTCGGCTCGGCCGCCCTGGCACCCATCTGCCGGTCTGCTTCCCGGAAGGCATCCTGGTGGCTCCGGATCTGCTGATCACCGTTACTCCGAGCGAGGCCGCGCAGCGCCGGCCGCCTGCCGTGACGGAGGGTGCGGCATGAACCAGCGGCTTCTCGACCCTGACTTGGCCGAGGCGGCCCGTCACCTGATGCTGGCCTGTCGCATCGCCGCGGTCGACGACCCGGTCCGTTACCGCACGGTGCTGCGCGGCCGCCGCGAGCTGACCGAGTTCTTCCGGACGGAGCTGGGCTGGAGCCTGCACGTCCACGACGTTGGCGGGGTGGTGCGCCTGCACAAGCGCCGCGACGACGTGCCCGGCGACCGGGGGCCACGGCTGCAACGTCGCAGCGGCCGGGGAGAGCTGGCGCCCACGCAGGTGCTGGTGCTGGCCGCGTTGGTATGCGAGCAGTTGTGGAGGCGCCCGCGGATCAGCCTGCGCGAGCTGCTGCAGTCGGTGGCGCAGGTGTGCGCCGCGGATGCGGCCACGGGCCGGCTGCCGGCGTTCCGGATCGTGGCCGCCGACGGCGTGAGCAAGCGGGAGGCGCAGGCTGCGCGGGAGAACATCGTCGACGCGATCAAGCTGTTGCAGGCTGACGGGGAGATCAGCGTCGACGCCGACCTGGACCGGGCGGTGACCGATGAGAACGCGGAGGTGTTCATCACCGCGGACCGGGACAGCCTCGCCAATAAGTTCGCCTCGCTGTCGCCGACGCTGTTGTCGCTCGGCAGCCGGCCCCCAGAGCACCATGTCGCCACGCTGACGGCGGTGTCCTTGCCGGACGCCGAGCCGGACGCCGTCGAGCAGCGGCGCACCAGCGTGGAGGGGCGCCGGCTGACTGCGCTGCGGCGCGTGGTCGACGATCCGGCGGCCGACCCGCAGGACGACCCGAACCCGGTCGGCTATCTGGCCACCTCGACCGGCCGGGAACGAGCGCTGAACGTCGCTGTGTCTCTTGGGCTGGTCGCGACGGTGCGCCGCGACTGGTGGGAGATCACCGATCCGGCCGGAACAGCCTCCGACGTCGACTTCCCCCAGGGACGCAAGACCGAACGGCAGGCCGCCCTGGCGTTGCTGTCGCGCCTGCCGCAGCACGGCGAGCCTGAGGTGAGCAGCGACGAGATCACGGCACTGTTCGAGGAGATCCGGCAGGAGATGCCCCGGTGGGCGGCCGGTTACGCGGAACGGCTGCCCGCGCTGGCCCGGGCCGCCGCCGCGGAGCTCGTCTCCGCCGGTCTGCTCCAGGCCACCGGCGACCGGGACCGCTGGCAGATCACACCGGGCGTGCACCTGTGGCGGGTACGGGCACGCCACGGCCAGCCCGGTCGCGCACGCCCGAACCGGGCGGACGCCGGCACGGGCGCCGGTGAGGACAAGTGAGCGTCATCGCGCACGACAGCCGACGGCCACCCGGCAGGCACGGCGCCGGCGGCTCACTCTCCGAATGGGATCATGATCCGGTCGCTACCGACCGGTGGCAGCCGACCAGGGCCGGCGCGGTCAACTCCTGGGCGTGGACCGACGAGACGCTGATGTTCGCCGACGGGTGGCTCGCGTTGGCGGGGCCAAACGGATCCGGCAAGTCCCTGACCGCGTCGATGCTGGTCACCGTGCTGCTTGACGGCGAGGTTTCGCAGAAGGCGCTGTCGGTGTCGGGTGAGGCTGTCGGGACACTCATCGACCGGCACACCGACCGCAACGCGAAGGAAGACCGGACCGGGGCATGGTGGCTGGAGTACGGCCGCCGCGACAGCGACACCGGTGACGTCCGCTACCTGACCACCGGACTGTGGCTGCGATCGCAGAGCAGCGCGCTGCAGAAGGCGTTCTTCATCACGCCGGGGCGCGTCGGCACCGACCTGCTGCTCGCGCGGCAGCGGGAGCCGGTGCCGATCGAAGCGCTCGCCGAACAGCTGGCCGCGGCCGGTGGCCAGCTGTTCATCTCACACGACCGCCTCGCCGCGAAGGCTCGCGACTTCGTGCACGTCGCCGAGGAGAATCAGTATCGCGACACGGTCCGCACCACCCTGTTCTCGCCGCTGGACTCGGTGCAGTTCGATGCCCTGGTCGGGGTGCTGCGCAGCCTGCGTAGCGTCCGCACTGCAGAGGCCATCTCGCCCAACCAGATGCGTGCGGTGCTGACCGAGGCGCTGCCGGCCCTGGATCCCAGAGCGTTGCAGTTCATCGCGGAAACCATGGAACGCATCGCCGGTCTCGAGGGGCAGCTCAAGCGGGCACGCGCCGAGATCCGGCAGCTGGAACAGTCGGAACAGCAGTACCAGCGCTACATCGACGCGGTCATCGCGGAGGAGGCCGCGCGCCTCGCGCACGCCCAGACGGTCTTTGACGATCACGCACGCGAGGCCCGCACCGCCGAACAGCAGCTGGCCGAGGCGCAGGCGCAGGCCGACCAGGTCCAGGAGCGGCGCGAGGAGCTGCGCAGCGAAATCGCAGGCCTCCGCGGCCGGCTTCAGGCCGCCGAGGACGCACTGCGTGACCACGCCGGAGCCGAGCTGCCCCACCTGGAGGAACGACTCGGTGATCAACGCAGGCGGGTTTCCGACCTCGAACAGGAATGTGACGAGCTGGAGGAGGAGTCGCGGAACGCCGGGCACCAGGCGGAGGAGTCCGCCGCGCAGGCCCGCAGCGGCCAGCACCACCTGACCGGAATCGGGTCCCAGCTCCGGATCACAGCAGCCGAGGTCGGTGCACAGGCATTCGTTGATCGTCTCGGTGACGTCACCCATCAGGTCACAGCCGTCGAGGACCTCGGCCAGGCATCGCCAGACATGGACATCGCCCGGGTCGCGGAAACCCCGCGAGGGTGGATCGAGGCCCGCGTCGCGCGCCTTACCGGCATCGACGCGGCCCTCCACGCACACGAGCTGGCCCAGGGCGAACAACGGACCGAAGCGACATATCTTCGTCGTGCCGAGGACACCTGGGACCGGCTCGCCGACCTCGCCGACCTCGCCGCCACCGAACGCGCCGCAGCCGAAGCGAACTTCCTCGACCAGTTGCGGCGGTGGGATGACGACCGCTCGCAGCTTCCGGCGGTTCCGACAGATCTGACGGCCGACGCCGAGGACCGGATCGACCCCGACCGGCTGGTCGCCTGGCTGCACCAAGCGGTCACCGCCACTCGTGACCGCGTCGCCCTAGCGGCCCGGCAGCAGGACGTCGCCCACGGCACCCGCACCGTGAACGACGCCGACGGCGCGGCTCGCCGGGCCACGAAAGCCCGCGAGGACGCCGACCAGTCGGCCAGGCAGGCACAACATGACCTGGAGAGCGCGCAGGAGCGGGCGAGACTCGATCATGCGGTCGCCGACGAGCGGGCCCAGCAGGCACACGCCGACCACGACCAGTCCGCCGACGCGGCCCGCGAGATCACGGCGTCGGCCGGACGGGCCCTTGCGGACGGCCAGGCTGCCGCCGCGCAGGCCGCGGCGCGGTGGGCTCGCCAGGTCGCCGCCTGGCGAGACGGCCTCGTGCACCTCGACGGCAGCGCCGTGCCGCTGCCGGGCGCCCCGGAGACGATCGACCTGAGGCAGCCGTTCGTCGACCTGGAGCGGGCGCATGCCGTGGCGGTCAGCGAGCTGCAGCTCCAGATCTCCGACGCGAGACGTGCCATCGCCATCGAGGGGGACCGGGTCGCCGAGATCAGGGGTGAGCTCGACGACGCTCGCCGGCAGCTACCCGTCCCGCCGGCGCCGCCGTGGAGGTCACCACGTGCCCCCGACCGGGGCGTGCCGTTGTGGGCGACCGTCGCCTTCGCCGACAACATCAGCGCCGAGCGGGCCGATCTCATCGAGGGTGCCCTGCTGACCGCCGGGATTCTCGACGCGCTCATCACCGGCGACGGTCTCGTCGGCGACGGCGAGCTGGTACTTGCCGGCGATGGTCCCGCCGCCGGGCATAGCCTCGCTGACATTCTCGTCCCCGAAGCCGATGCGGGAGTCGACCCGCGGCTGGTCGCATGGCTGCTCGGCGCGATCGCGATCGACCTGGCCGGCAGCAACCTCCACATCGGGCGGTTGCGGACCGGCGCCGTGATCGCCACCGCACCCTGCAGCTACCGGGCCACGTTCATTGGCCGCACCACCCGCGAGCGTGCCCGGCTCGCCCTCGTCGCCGATCTCGAGCTGCGGCTTGCCAGCGCGCGGGACGCCCTCGACACCGCACGGCGGCACCTCGAGGGGCTCGAGTCGGCTGTGCTGGCGGCAGGGCAAGAGAGGGACGACTTCCCGCCGGCGGGATCGGTCACCGAAGCGCGTGATCAGGTCAACCAACTGCAGCTGGGCCTCGCCGCAGCCCGTCAGCAGACCACCGAGGCGCTGGCCGCCGCTGCGGCCCGCCTCACGACAGTGCTCGCCGAGATCGCGTCCGCCCACCAGGCCATCGAGCTGGCGGTCGAGCACGCTCGCCGACAGACAGAGGAGAGCGCGAGCGAACTGCGGCGAACCTGGCAGGTGGAGGAGGCGGCCAACGACGCCCGCACCGCCGCACGGGAGGCCCTGGCCGAAGCCACCGAAAGGCGGGACCAGGCACAGGCGGCTCACCTTCAGTGCGCCGCCGAGGAGCAACGGTTCCCGGATCTCGGGGAGCTGCGGCGCACAGCCCGCGAGGAGGACGCCGCGGAACGGGACGCGGCCGCCGCACGCGCCCAGGTCAATGAGCACCGACGCCGCCACCAGCAGGCCAGCGAACGCGTCCGGCAGACACTGCAGGGCGTGCATACCTCGGCGACCCTGTCCGACGGTGCGGTCCTGCCGACCGACCGGGACGGCCTGCGCCAGCACCGCGACCTTGTCTCCGCGCTCCTACAGCAGGTCGGCGCCTGGCAGAGCGCGGCGCAGCGGACGCTGGACCTGCTCGCGGCGGCCGGCCGTGACCACCGGGCGGCGGGAAAGGCCGCCACGCGACTCCAGAAGGCCGCCACCAGCGTGGGCCAGGCCAGGCTCGAAGCGGACCAACTCGCCGCACGAGTGGAGCAGACCCGAGCCCTGTACGGGGCGGAATACACCCAGCTACGCGAGACGAAAGACACCCTCGCCGGCGAGCTGGCCGACCGTCAGGCCAAGGACGAACAGATGGCCGGCGCATTCCGGCGGCACGACAACGCCGCCGTCGCCGCCAGGACGACCCTTGACGGCCTCGCGCCGCGCAGACAGGAGGCCGATCAGCACCGCACTATGTGTTTCGATCGCATGTGCCTGCTGGTCGCCCACGAATTCGCGACGGTACCAGACACCCTCACCCGCGACGAGCGCCACCAGCCGGCGAACCTAACCGCCGCCCTCTCCTGGGCCCGTCAGTTGCTCGCCGACAAGCCAGCCACCAGCGCCCGCCTGGACGGCCTGAAGAGCACTCGGGAACGGGCGCAGAAGCAACTCGAGACCACCATGCGCACGGTCAACCAGGCGCTCGCCGAGTTCGACCAGCAACTCGACAGCGCCATCCTCGACGGCACCGAATGGCGGCGCATCACCCTGGCCGCGCCCAACGCCGCCGTCGGCGAAGATCTACGACAGGCCGCGGAAACGTTGCGGGCCACCGCCGAAGGGCTCGAACAAGACCTGCGCCACGACATCAAAGCCACCCTCAAGACGTCCATGTTCACGCAGCTGCGCCGCGACATCCAGACCCGCCGCGAGGCGGCTCGAGACCTCGTCCGGCACATCCGGGCCACCCTCGAAAATGTCCGCACCGGCGTGGCGAAGGTCGGTGTCCAGGTCGACTGGAAGGTCCGCGACGACGACAACTCCCAGCAGATGGTCGCATTGCTCGCCGCGCCACCTTCCGATGAAGTCTTCGACCAGATGTACGAGATCCTCCGGGAGCGGATGGAAGACGCCGGCGAGGAGTCCTGGACCGACCGGGTCGCGCACACCTTCGACTACCGCTCCTGGCATCAGTGGGAGATCGGTGTCACGCACAGCAGCTTCGGCACTGACCAGTTCAAGACGGTCAACGCCCGGTCAAACCCGCTCAAGGGCCTGTCCACGGGCGAGTCCCGGCTCGCCACGATGCTGCCGCTGCTGGCCGCCGCATGGTCGATGTACTCGGGCCACGCCTACCAAGGGCCACGTCTGCTGTCCATCGACGAGATCGACGCCGCCTTCGACGAAGCCAACCTGCGCCAGATCCTCGCCCTGCTACGGACCTGGAAGTTCGACATCCTCGCAACCACACCCACGATCGCCCCACTGATCAAACGCGAAGCACAGCAGGTTGTCGTCCACGAAGTCGTCACCGACGGCCGGCACCGCATCACGGTGCCCTGGCTGTGGCAAGGCAGCGGTGAGCCGACACCCCTGCTGCTCCCGACACCCGCTGACGGTGACTAACCGATGGCCGCCGACCTCGCCTACCTCGCGGACGACACCGACCTGCGACCCATCTGGGACGCCGTGCACGCACGCCTCTGCGCCGGCGCCAGCCCGGAGG
>NZ_CAKJTR010000047.1:0-16779 GCF_917627355.1 Protofrankia sp. Cj3
GGATCAAGGAGCGGGGCTACAGATTGGAGGACTCCCACTTTCGTGGACAACGCGCCTGAAGCCCACTGTCCACGAAAGCGGGAACCCTCCAGTTGATGAAGGTTGCTGTGGAGATCTTCGGCTTCGCTGAGAGGTGCATGTTCGGCGGTATGTCTCGGGAGTCGAGAAGACGGCGGCGAAGATCGTGGCGTTCGTGCCGCTCTCCGCCGGAAGGAGATCGCGTATGCCAGCGGGAGGGCGGTAACGATCTCCCGCTGGCAGGTGGGTGCGGTTCGTGGCCGCAGTGGTCGGCAGGAGGGGCTTATCGATCTTCAGAGGGTGGGATGATCCAGCGGTTTGCGTGAAACCGCTGGTCAGGGGCGGAGGCTCCGGGATTTGAACCCGGGAGGGGGCGTTACCCCCAACCGCATTAGCAGACCGATTCGCCCCATATCGTCAAGATCTGTCCTGGTGCGTTGTCGCAGCTCATCCGGCATGCTCCGGATGAGCGGGCGGGGTCGGCGCAGCGCGGATCAGCGCGGTGCGTGCCAGCATTGTGCCAGCACACCCGGACGATGACCGGGGACGGCGGCGCCACCCTGACACGGCATGTCCACATACCATAAAGATCTACAGTGGGCTCCCGGCGTGGGTCACAGCGGTACATCACCCCCGGCTACGGGCATGGGCCGGGAACCGGTCTGCTTCTCGACCGGTCGTCCGCGTCATACCATCTCGTGGACCGTGACGCTCCTGTCACCGCAGCGGTCAATCAGCCGGAATCGATCACGGGGCTGGTGGTCTGCTCTGTGTGCTCCGGGGTGGCCTGCTGACGTGTCCCCAGCGGAGTTTCTCCGCTGGGGGTCAACGGCAACCCTCCTACCGCGTGTCTCCACCAGCGGGGACGGTCCAGCGTGCCGTGTGCGTTTCCGAGACATCGACGGCTGATCCGAAGGGATGGAATCGCTACCCATGGTAGTCGGCGGTCCGCCCGGCGGGCAGGAGGCGGGATCGCCGATGTGGAGGTCGCGTCCGGATCCGTTTGCGACCAGACACCGCCCCGGGTTACGGTTATTACCGATACCGGGAGGTGCGATGGGCAGGTCAGGCATTCTCGCCGGAGCCGAGCGGATCGAGCCGGCCCACGGCGAGCCGGAGTCAGCCACCGTGGCGCAGGCGGCCGTGGCCTCGGCACGCGGCGCCGAGGTGGTCCTGCGACGCCCGGACGGCACCATCGTTCCCCTTCCTCCCGCGCTCACCCGGCTGGTCGCCGCCTCGCTGCGAGAGCTGTCCGCGGGCCACGCGGTCACCGTGCTGCCCTCGGAGACGATGCTGACCCCGGCGGAGGTCGGGGAGCTGTTGGGCTTGTCGCGGCCGTTTGTCAGCCGGCTGTTGGACGCCGGGGAGATCCCGTCCGAGCGGCTGCTCCGTAGTCGGCACCGCCGGGTACGCCTGTCCGACGTCCTCGCTTTCCACGCCCGGCGCGAGTCCCGGCGGCAGGGTCGCCGCGCTGTCGCCGGGGCCGCAGCCGAGGCCGGCATCCCGTACTGACGGTGCCGCCCCTGCCCCGGGTCCTGGCCGACACGAACGTGCTCTTCCCGTTCTCCGTCATGGATCTCCTGCTCGCGCTCACCGAGGACGGCGTCCACACGATCCTATGGACGGAGGCGCTGCTGGACGAGTGGGAACGGGTCATCGTGCGCTCGGGCCGGCGGTCGGCGTCCTCAGCGGCAGCCGTCACCACCGCGGTGCGGACGTTCTTCCCCGACGCGGAGGTCCGGTTCGACGACTACGCCGATCTCATCGCACGCATGCCCGGTAGAGACCCGGACGACCGCGTCCACATGGCGGCGGCGGCCGCCGGCCATGCGACGCACCTCGTCACGCGTAACCTGTCAGATTTCCCTGCCGCCCCGCTGGCGGCATACGGGGTCATGGTTGCAGACCCGGATACCTACCTGTGTGAACTATGCACCGAGTTCGAGAACGAAGTCACCTCGACCGTCGTCCGGCTCGCCGGGGAGAAACGCCACCCGCCGATGAGCACGGCCGACCTGCTCGGCTACCTGGAACGGGCCGGTGTGGAGCGTTTCGCCGCACGTGTGCGTTCCACCTTGAGCCGGATTCCCATCCCAGACCCGGAGAACGACAGTCCCTCAGAGTGACGGCAAGGCGGATCGTCTAAACCCCGCCAGTGCCCGTCGTTCCCTCTCCATCCCGCCCTCCGCGGCGGTGAGGTCAACCGGTCGTAGCGACGCCCGCATCGTGGTGGGAGCAGGGGGTTCGGTAAGTTGATCGCGATCGGGCAGGCTCCTCGCCTGCCTCACCAGCCCGATGCGAACCCCTGCTGAGGGTCCAGCACGAGGCGGGCATCGGGTGTCGCCTCCACCACTTGATACCGCCCTACGCAAGCTGGAACCTCCAGCCGACGACGCCGTGCTGATCACCAGCTTCCGCGACCAGGGCGATGCCCCCTCATCCCCGCCTGGAAACCCTCCAGCGGATTCTTATCCCGTGATCCCGCGCCCCTGCTTACCCGCATGCCGTCGCCACCCGTGCGTACCCATCACCGACACCCACGAAAGACGAAGATCGAAATGTTCGTGTCGTACCAGACTGCAAAGGGATCGGGGGGAGATCGCAGGTGCCAGCGGGAGGGTGGCAACGATCTTCCGGTGGCAGGTGGGTGCGGTTCGTGGCCGCAGTGGTCGGCAGGAGGGGCTAGCGATCTTCAGAGGGTGGGATGATCCAGCGGTTTGCGTGAAACCGCTGGTCAGGGGCGGAGGCTCCGGGATTTGAACCCGGGAGGGGGCGTTACCCCCAACCGCATTAGCAGTGCGGCGCCATAGACCGGACTAGGCGAAGCCTCCAACGTGCGTTCTGAGTATAGCCATCACGCTCGATGCGATTTTTTTGACCCCCTATCACTATTGTGAACTGCGTCACATGACCTATGGCGATCTTTGATCGCGCTGGCGTCACGTCACGGGCCCCGAGGGAGGCTGGAGCGCGGCCAGCACGGCATCCGCCACCTGCTTCCCGCGCTCCGCTACGACCAGCGCCTCGCCGTCAGCATCCCGCACGTAGAACGCGTTCACCACGTCGAGACCGATCGTGGCCACGATTGCGGTGCGGACGCTGAGGCCGGCGTCTGACAGCGCGCGGACCATCCGGAACAGCACTCCGGCGCGGTCGGGGGCACGGATCTCGACAACGGTGTCCGCTCCGGAGCCATCGAAGATCACTCTTGGTGGCGCCGGCGTGTATCCGCCCCGCGGGCGCGCATACGCCTGTTCCCGCATCGTGATCCTGGCGTCCAGGTCCAACGTACCGTCCAGGGATCGCAGCAGGTCGCCGCGCAGTATCGCGGGACTGGGCGCCTCCCCGCCCGCCCCCGGCCCGGCCATCGCCGACGATGCTGAGACCGCCGCCTGCAGCAGGGCCCGGCCAGCACAAGCGCGGGCGGACGCGCGGCGCACGTCGAGACGGTTGACAGCCAGTACCCCGGTGGTGGCGGCCAGCAGCCCGGGACGGTCGGGCGCCACCACGACGATCTCGAACATGCCGTCGTCCGGGAGCGGGTTGACCACCACCGCGTACTCGTCCGCGAACGCGAGAAGGAGGCGCTGGCGCTCGGTGAGCGCGGGCGGGCAGGGCGCTTGCTCGCCCCGGTAGACCGCCATCGTGCGGCTGACCAGTTCACCGACCAGCCGCGCCTTCCACGGGCTCCACGCTGTCGGGCCGGTGGCGAGCGAGTCGGCTTCGGTGAGGGCGTGCAGCAGGCCGAGCACCCGGGGGCTGCCGGCAGCCCGCGCCACCGCCTCGATGGTCGTGACGTCGTCGATGTCCCGGCGGGTCGCGGCTTCGGCGAGCAGCAGATGATGGCGCACCATCGTGACCAGCACCTCGGCGTCCGCGGGCGGGAGCCCGAGGCGGGGAGCGATCACACCGACGACGGCGATGCCGGCTTCGGTGTGATCGCCGGGCCAGCCTTTGCCGATGTCGTGCAGCAGAGCGCCGAGCAGGAGCAGATCGGGCCGGTCGACGCCGCGGGTCGACGCGGCCGCGGCCGCCGCTGTTTCGATCAGGTGCCGATCGACGGTGAAGCGGTGGTACGGGTTGCGCTGCGGTTTGCTGCGTACCCGTTCCCATTCGGGCAGCAACCGGACGAGCAGGCCGACCTGGTCAAGAGCTTCCATGACCGCGACCGCGGGCGCGCCGGTGGCCAACAGGGCAACCAGCGCGTCGCGCGCCGCGTCCGGCCATGGGGTCGGCATGGGCGTGGCCTCGCGAGCAAGCCGGTCGAGCGCGTACCGCCCGATCGGAACGCCGGCCCGGGCGGCCGCGGCGGCAACCCGCAGCGTCAGTGTCGGGTCACCGGCCGGGTCCGCGTCCCGGGCGAGCTGCGCCTCGCGGTTCTGCTCGACCACCCCTTCATCGAGGGGACGGCGGGCCGGGCGGCTGCGGAGCCAGCGCGAGGGCGGCCGTAGGCCGGCCGAGACCCGGTACCAGGTGACGTCCCACGTCCAGGAGATCGTGCGGCCGGCGTCGGCGGTGGCGTGGGCGAGCGCCGACGAGTCGGGGTAGCTCAGGGCGGCGGCGACGGCCGCGGTGTCCTGGAGCAGCAGCCGGTTCCGCTCGCCGCCACGGGCGAGTCTGCGCACCTCACCACGGATGTCGAGAAGCACCTGGTAGGCGGCGAGCACCCGTTCGGGCGGTTTCTCCGCGACCCATGCGGCGGCCAGCGCGGCCAGGGCGTGGACGTCACGCAGCCCGCCGCGAGCTTCCTTCAGATCCGGTTCGAGCAGGAAGGCGACCTCACCGTGACGCCGGGCCCGATCGGCAACCATGTCCGCGAGTTCGGGCAGCCGACGGGGGGCACGGGCCCGCCATCGGCCGCGGACGCGCTCGAGCAGGGAGGCGGCCAGGGCGTGGTCCCCGGCGACCACGCGGGCGTCCAACAGACCGAGTGCCGCCTTCAGGTCACCGTCCGCGACAGCGACGGCCTCCGTGACGGTTCGGACGCTGTGGTCGAGACCGACTCCGGCGTCCCAGAGCGGGTACCAGACGGCGTCGGCCAGCTGGGCGATGTCGTCCCGCCGGCCGTTGTGGACGAGCAACAGATCGAGGTCGCTGCCGAAAGCGGGTTCGCCGCGCCCGTAGCCGCCGACCGCGACCAGCGCGACGCCTGCTCCCGGGTTGCCGAACAAGTCGCGCAACACGCCGTCGGCCACGTCCACCAGCGCACGGCGAAGGGCCGGCCCGACGGTTGCGTCGAACTCGCCGGACCGGCCCAGCAGCGCGGCAATCCTGTTGGTCATCGCGGTGGGAGCATGATTTTACAGAGCGTCTGATCCACGTTCGCCGGTGCGAACCCGTACGACCGTTTCGACCGGTAGCACCCAGATCTTGCCATCGCCGATCTTGCCGGTCTGCGCGGCGGTGGCGATGGTGGTCACCAGTTCCTCAACGGCGGTGTCGTCCGCGATGATCTCAATTTTGATTTTGGGGACGAAATCGACCTTGTACTCGGCGCCCCGGTAGACCTCGGTGTGGCCCTTCTGCCGACCGAAGCCCTGGACCTCGGAGATGGTCAGGCCGTGCACGCCGAGAGATTCCAGCGCGGCCTTCACATCCTCCAGTTTGAACGGCTTGATGACCGCGGTCACGAGTTTCACGCTTGGCCCTCCTCGGTGGTTGTGGCCGTGGACAGGAGCGAGGCGGAGCCGCCGCCGAGCGAAGTGAACTCGTATGCGGTCTCGCCGTGCAGCACGAAGTCCATGCCTTCCTGCTCCTCATCCGGCGACAGCCTCATCTTGTAGATCTTGTCGATGGCGAAGGCGATGATGAACGTCGCGACGAACGAGTAGGCCACCACTGAGACGACCGCGAGTGCCTGCTTGCCGAGCAGGCTGGCGCCACCGCCGTAGAAGATGCCATCCACGCTGTAACCGGGAGCGACATCACCCGTTCCGAAGAACCCGATCAGCAGGGCGCCGAGCACACCACCGACAAGGTGGACGGCGCCGACGTCGAGGGCGTCGTCGATGCCGACCTTGCCCTTGATCGCTGTAGCCAGGGCGCAGACAGCACCGGCGATGAGACCGATGGCGATCGAACCGGCCGGTGAGACGAAGCCGCAAGCGGGGGTGATGGCGACCAGACCGGCGACAGCACCGGAGGCGGCACCGAGCGTGGTGGCCTTGCCATCACGGATCTTCTCCACGAACAGCCAGCCGAGCATGGCGGCGGCAGTCGCGGTATTGGTGTTGACGAAGGCGAACCCGGAGCGGGTGTCGGCGGCGAGTTCGGACCCGGCGTTGAACCCGAACCAGCCGAACCAGAGCAGCCCGGTGCCCAGCAGCACGAAGGGAAGGTTGTGCGGTCGGAAGCTGGTGCCCGGCCAGCCCTTGCGCCGGCCGAGGACGAGGGCCACGGCGATGGCCGCGGCGCCGGCGTTCGCGTGGACGACCGTGCCGCCGGCGAAGTCCTCGGCGCCCTTCTTGAACAGCCACCCCTCGGGCGAGAACACCCAGTGCGCAATCGGTGAATACACGACAAGTGACCAAATTGTGACGAAGACGGCAAAGGCGCCGAACTTCCAGCGGTCGGCCGTGGCGCCGGTAATCAGTGCTGGCGTGATGATTGCGAACATGAGCTGGAAGGCCACGAAGACGATCGGTGGGATTACCTGGGCGAGCGAGTTCGATTCGTAGGGTGCGGGGAAGGTCACCTCCGCGTAGCCGGGCACGGCCTCGCTCATGTGGTTGAGCAACGCGAAATGGAACCCGCCAAATATCTGGTTGCTGCCACCGAACGCGATACTGTAACCAATCAGTACCCAGAGGACGCTGACAACCCCTATGCAGAAGAAATTCTGCATGAGCATGCCCAGGACATTCTTCGAGCGCACCATTCCGCCGTAGAAGAACGCCAGGCCGGGCGTCATCAGGAGCACAAGGGCCGAGGCGGCCAGAATCCAGGCGGTGCTGCCGACACCCGCCGCGCTGGCTATCCCGTTCTGGAGCTCTTTAAGCTGATCTGGGTTCATGTCTCTCCTGTCGATCGCTCCGCACGCCTGCGCGGACCACGCGAGCCCCGGTTCGCGGCCATGTCCGCCGTCCCGGATCCTTCGGCCGAAGGGTCGATAGGATCTGTTGCTAATTGGTAGCTTTTCTGTTTCTGACGTGTGAAATCGACGAATTGGGTGGCCTGTGGTTTGATCAGATGGCTGCGCATGGTGTCTTGCGTTGCTCTCCGTGTCGATCGGCGCGTTTGCGTGATGCTACTGCCGTCAGGAGTTACCGTTCCTTCCTGTGTGTAGTCATTCAGATGCAGATGGTAATAATCATATTCGTTGTTTTTCATACCATTTTGTCCGGTTGCGTGGATGGCTGTCCGCTGCCCCCAGGCGCCGGCGGCGGGTGTTCGTGCGCATGCCTGTCGCCAGGGGACTACTCGCTGCCGCCGCCGGTGGGGTCATGTTGGTACCGGCCGTCGCCGTCCCGGCCAGAGCCGACGGTATCGCCAAGGTCGAGGACGACATTGTGGGCGTTCAGCGGCGCCTGACCGAATTGGCTGATTCGACCGAGATTGTCACGGAGGCATTCAATGCGGGACGGTTGCGCCTCGCCGCGGCTGAACAGGCCGCGGCGAGGGCAACGGACAATGTCGGGCTCGCTGACGACGCTGTGCGGGCGGCTCAGGAAAAACGCCGTGCCGTCAGTTTCATCGCCTATCAGGCCGGTGACTTCGAACAGCTGAGGGTGCTGTTGTCCGGTGACCCCGCGACAGCGCTGGACCGGGCGGGCGCGATAAACGCGCTTGCCCGCCGCGGCCGGGAGGCCGAAATCCAGCTGCGGTCGGCCCGTCATGATCTTGCTGATGCGCAGGCCGCAGCCAGGCTGGCGCTCGACGAGCGGCATCGTGAGGTTGCCTCCCTCGAGGAACAGAAGCGGAGCATCGAGACATCGGTCGCGGCACAGCGGGCGCTGCTCGACGAACTGATCGCTCAGCATGACGATCTTGTTCGGCAGGCACGGGAAAGTGAGGCCGCGGCTCTTCGTACCCGTGAGCAGGCAGCCGCGCAAGCCGCCGCGGCCCGTGCTCAGCAGGCTGCCGCCGAACAGGAGCGGCTACGCACGGTCAGTGGAGCGACCGAAAACGCCGGCCGCGGCTTCACCAACACCCCGGTCTCGCCACCGCCACCGCCACCGCCCACAGCGGGTGCCGGCGGTGCCGCGGTTGCGGTCGCCGCGGCCCGCGCGCAGCTCGGCAAACCGTACATGTGGGGGGCGGCCGGCCCGGACGCCTTCGACTGCTCGGGGCTCACCCAGTGGGTGTGGTCGCGGGCGGGCGTCGCGCTGTCCCACTACACCGGTGCGCAGTGGAACGAGGGACGTCAGGTTTCCACCGGCGAGCTCATGCCGGGCGACCTGGTCTTCTTCGGCGCTGATCTGCATCACGTCGGGATCTACATCGGCGCCGGGAAAATGATTGACGCACCGCGCACGGGCACTGTCGTCCGCATCGAGGACGTCTGGTGGGCGAGGCTCGCCGGGGCGGTCCGGCCGGGTGGGTGAGACCGGGGGCGCCTGGCGGGGTTCACGCCATGATGACGTCCCGTTCGTGGGGGGTCCGCTCCACATAGACGAGCCCCGCGCCCCGCCGCGAGAGCTCGATGGTGGCCGGCTCGTCACACGCTGGGTCCTGCGCCGAGGACACGACTTCGACGACGTCACCCTGCCCGCGGACGATGACCGTGGCACCTGGCATCACCCCACCATCGCGCAGCTGGCGCATGGTGCGTTCGTCTGTCTGGAGCCGTTCGGAGATCCAGCTGACCGTCACCGGGGTCGCCCGGAAGCCCGCGAAGTCCGCGGCGGCCAGCAGGCTCAGCGGTGCCGGTGGCCGCGGCCCGGCCGGGCGGTCGAACGAGCCAGTTGGGATGACGTTGCCAAACGGGCATCTCTTCGGGTCGCCAAGGATGTCGGTGAGCCGCATCTCCACCTCGTCGGAGATCACGTGTTCCCATCGGCACGCCTCGTTGTGCACCAGGGGCCAGTCCAGACCGATCACCCGGGTGAGGAGAAGCTCCGCGAGGCGGTGCTTGCGCATGACCGCGGTCGCGCGGGCGAGACCCTTCTCGGTGAACTGCACGGTGCGGTCGTCGGCGAGGGCGACCAGCCCCTCGCCTGCCAGCCGCGAGGTCGATTCGCTGGCCGCGGGGGCGCTGACGTGCAATCTTTCTACCAAGCGCGCGCGCAGCGGCGGGATGCCCTCCTCCCTCAGCTCGTAGAGGGTGCGGAGGTACATCTCGGTACTGTCGATTAGTCCAGTCACCGGGCTCCTTCGTCCAGGGTCCAGGGTACGCCCGCGCGTCGAGGTGTGGTCTGCCCCGATCGGCGGCCGGCCAGGCTCGATCGGGGGTCGGAGACCACGGCGCGACGTCCTACACTTGGGTGCATGAGCTCGACCCAGATCGCACCGGAGACCACCCACAGCGATACGGATGAGGGTAATGACTTCGCCCACTACGCCCGTCATGAGGAGATCGTCCGGGCATCCATCGAAGGCGGCCGGGTGACTGCCCTGTGCGGCTACCAGTTCGAACCGGTACGGGATCCGCAGCGGTTCCCGGTATGCCCGCGGTGCAAGGAGCTCGTCGGTCTCGCCGAGCAGTTCGGCTGACCAGTTCGATTGATCGGTTCGGCTGACCGGACGGGCGAGGCGCCACCCCGGCGAGCGCTGACAAACGCCCGCGTCACCGCGTCTGGCACCTGTCGTCCGCGTCGGCGCGTGAACGGGCGGCTGTGTCACGACTATGCTCGTGCTGACGCGCCCTTGTAGCTCAGTGGATAGAGCGATCGCCTCCTAAGCGATAGGTCGTAGGTCCGATTCCTACCAAGGGCACAACGCATCGCTGACCTGCGACGGAACCTCCTCGGGCAGCTGAGGAGGGCGACGCGCTGGGAGTAGTCGAAGTGAGAGTGCTGGTCGCGCAGCGTGTCGTGTACCGCGGACCGTTGGATGGGCCGGATATCGCCGCGAGCCTCGCCGAGGGCTGGGCGGACGTCAGCATGATCGTCGAGGTTGACCGGTTCGACGACGAGGCCATCCATGAAGCGATCCGCTGGAGCCGTTCGTCCCTGCGCGCCGCAATTCACGACATCGGCGATCGGACGCTGGGGTGGGATGACGGCCAGTTCCGCGAGGCCAAGGTCCTCGCTGACGCTGCCTGACCGCTCCACCTCGGCAAGAGCGTCACTCCGGCCTTTACTGGGCGCATGATGGCGGTGCGGCTGACCTGGGGGTGTACATCGCATCGGCGGCCGGCGAGATTGCCGACTGGTGGGCTGCTGGCCCGGCGGGACATGCTCGGCTCGGCCGGGGCCCTGCCTCCGTCGCGGCTGCAAACGCCGGCCTGACGGCAGCCACGACCAGTCCGACATACAGCGTGTCGGGAAGCGGCCTGACCGCTATCCCATCCGCGGTCACGATCTCCGGCACGACCGCCGCGAACGTACTCGGTCTGCGGGCCGGTCTCGAATCGTGATGATGGGGACGTTCACCGCGCCGGAACCATTGGCACGCTCATCACACCGGCTGTCGACGGCAGCTCCTCAACGATGGGTCGCAGGTCCGATTCCTGCCAAGGGCACTTCAGCGGTCGGCGCTGGGCGTTCATCCAGGGGCTGCCGGCGCCAGGTGGCGCCTCGCGTCGTTGTCGTCAGCCCAGGTAGAGCACCCGCTACACCGGGGCCTGGGCTGCCTCGCGACGCCTCCACCTGGCATCCGACAGCCCCCGAAGGGGGCAGCTTGGGAGGGACGTGTGTATCAGGCGGAGCCGACGACCGGTCCGGGCGGGTCGGTACCCCGCTTGCCCTGCCCGGCATCGGGGCCCTGCCCGTCGGCCCATACCGTCCGGCACCGCGTGCAGCGATGGCCGGGCCGGGATCCCTTCGGCCCGGCCTCGACGCGCCGTCGGGACCGCTGGTGTTCTGGGCAGCGGAGGACCAGCAGCGGAACCAGGCCGTTGCTCATCGGCCGATCCTCCCGGTGCCGCGACAGCTCCGGCAGGTCTCGTGCTGGTCGCCGCTGAAGATCCCATCCTCGTCTTGTTCAGCCCTTTCCACGATCACATTTCCGGTGCCGCCGCATGTGCCGCAGTCCTTCAGCCCCGCGGTTCCGCGGTTCTCCCGGTCCCGTTTTCGCTGTCCCTTGTCCCGTGCCATGTCGCCTCCATATCTCACGATGATCCTGCCAGCGTGAGGGGATCTGTAACGATCAGACTACGGACAGGGCGGGCATTATGGGGGCGGGTTACGCAGACCACTAGGTGGTCCGACGGCGGCGAGGATGGAGCCAGGGCATGTCAGCCGCGGAAGTGGAAGTCTGCTCTGCGGCACCGCGCGCACGCCGCGGGCGCTGTGGGAAGCCGCGCCCGCCCGCCGGGCTGTGCGTCCGGTGGCAGGGGTCTCCAGCGCGCGGGATGGCAGGCGCGAACGACGTCGGGAAGGCGGTGGGCAATGTCCGCGAGTGTGTTGGGGGACGGCCGGTTCGAGCTGGTTGTCGCGGCGAAGGAGCGCGTCGCTGAGGCGGTGGTGCGGGTGGTGCTCACCCGTCCTGACGGCGTCGCGCTACCGACATGGACGCCGGGCGCGCATATTGACCTGATCCTGGCCGACCAGCTGGTCCGCCAGTATTCACTGTGTGGTGATCCCGCCGACGGCGAGCGTTGGGAGATCGGCGTACTGCACGAGCCCGACGGGCGCGGCGGGTCCCGGCACGTGCATCAGGTTCTCGACGTCGGCGACCAGGTGACGGCCAGCGCTCCACGGAACAACTTCCAGCTTGTCCCGGCGCCGGAGTATCTGTTCCTCGCGGGCGGGATCGGCATCACCCCCATCCTGCCGATGGTCCGCGCGGCGCAGGCCGCCGGTGCCACGTGGCGGCTCGTCTACGGCGGGCGGCGGCATGCGTCCATGGCTTTCCTCGACCGGTTGGCCCAGTACGGGAGCCGCGTGACGATCCACCCCGAGGACATTCATGGCCAGCTTGACCTGGCCAGCCTGCTGGACATTCCCCGCCCGGATGTCGCGGTCTACTGCTGTGGCCCCGAGGGGCTGCTGGCGGCGGTGGAGTCGCGATGCTCGGCATGGCCGGCCGGCAGTCTGCACGTCGAGCGTTTTCAACCGCGCCCGGTGGGAGCGGACGACATCGCCGGTGCCGGGACGGCCGGTACCGCGGGTACTGGCGATGTCGCGGTTGCTCTGAGCGAGTTCGACGTCGTTCTTGCCCAGAGCGGCCGGACGGTGCGGGTCCCCACGTCGCTGTCGGTGCTCGAGGCGTTGGAAGCGGCCGGGGTGGATGTGTTGTCGTCCTGCCGGGAGGGTGTCTGCGGCACCTGCGAGACCGGTGTCGTCGAAGGCGAGCCGGATCACCGGGATTCCATCCTCACCGAGGAGGAGCGAGCAGCGTCTGGCCTCATGATGGTCTGCGTCTCCCGCAGCCGCACCCCGAAGCTCGTCCTCGATCTGTGAACGGCCGGGGTGGGCTGGCCCACCCCGGCTGAGCCCGGCTACGGTCAGGCGGACTTGATTGCCGAAATGTCCAGCTCGATCTTCACCTTGTCGCTGAGGAGGAGACCACCGGTCTCAAGCGGAGCGTTGAAGGTGATCCCGAAGTCCTTGCGGTTGATCGTTGTGCTTCCTTCGAAGCCAGCCCGGGTGTTGCCGAACGGGTCCTTGGCCGAGCCCCCGAACTCGATCTCGATGTCGATCGGCTTGGTCACGCCGTGGATGGTGATGTCACCGCTGAGGATGAAGCTGTCGTCGCTGCCGCCGCTCTTCGCGGTGTTGCTGACGAAGGTGATCGACGGGTACTGCTCGACGTCGAGGAAGTCACCGCTGCGCAGGTGCCCGTCCCGGTCGGCGTTGCCCGTGTTGATGCTGGTGGTGGAGATGGTCACGGTGGCGCTGGACGCCAGGGGCTCAGCGCCGTTGAGGTTCAGCGTCCCTTCGAAGCTGTCGAAGCCTCCGCGGACTGTGGTGACCAGGGCGTGGCGGACGGCGAAGCCCAGGCGGCTGTGCACCGGGTCGATCGTCCAGGTGCCGGTGAGATCGTCAGATGTGTTCGTGGGAGACGTCATCGTTTCCTCCTGGAAGGGTCGTGCGGGCTGTCGTGTCGGTGGCCGGGTGGCCGCGGGCGGGCCAGCGGCTGCTTTGACCTCATCAGCGTATCGGTGTTCGCGCAAGCAACTTTTTGAGCGGTGTGCGTATGGTTTTTCACGCACCCGGAGGTCCTTCCGGAGCCCTAGGCTGTGACCATGGCCGGAACGCGGTGGCTTGACAGCGACGAGCAACGAACATGGCGGGCTTTCCTCGCGGCGACAGAGCTCCTCGCGGATGCTCTTGACCGACAGCTCCAGAGCGATGCCGGCATGACCCACGCCGCCTACGCGGTGCTGGTGATTCTTTCCGAGGCATCCGGTCGCTCCATGCGGATGAGCGAACTCGCCCGTGCGACCAACTCGTCCCAAAGTCGTTTGTCCCACGTGGTGGCGCGTCATGAGGAGCGGGGCTGGGTCCGCCGGGAGAGGTGCCCGACCGACCGGCGTGGCCAGGTTGCCGTACTCACGGACGCAGGTTACGACGTCCTCACCGCGACCGCCCCGGGACATGTCGAAACGGTGCGGCGGCTTGTTTTCGACGGGCTCGACCCGACCCGGATCGAGCAGCTCGGCGCCATCAGCCAGGCGCTCCTGGCCGTGCTCGACCCGGAAGGGAAGCTCTCCGCGGTTTTTCCCGTCTCCTGACCCGCGTCCCTGCGGCCGGAGCCGCGGAGCACCGGTCAGGCCGCGCAGGTACCTACGGCGGGCCTGCGGACGAATCCGGCGACGGCGTTGAGGACTCGAGCCAGCGCGGTCAGCAGGTGACGTGCCCGGTTGACAATCGTGATTCCCGCGCCGAGGAGAAGCCTGCCGGGAGGCTGGGGGGACGGCTGGGGCGCCGGCGGTGCGGTCGGCTGTACCCGCGACGCCGCATGCATCGCCTCGACCTGTTCGGCGAGCTCGCGAAGACCGTCGGCCGGCATCCGTTGGCGCAGCTGCGGGAACCAGACCTCCTCCTGCTCCCACACGTGTTCACCGACCATCGCCAGCAGCTCGTGCACCAGCCGGTCGAAATCGGGGTCGGTCGGCTTTGTGGCACGGAGTGCCGTCATGGTTCTCCTGGCCGCGGCCTGCTGGGCGATTTCCTTCTCGATCACCTCGTCGCCGTTTGGGATGATTTTTCTGGCCGTAGGGTAGACGATTTTTTCCTCGGCCGCCGAGTGCCGGAGCAGCTCAAGAATGATATCTACCGCCAGCTGCTTCTTTGCCGTCGTCGAGGATGTCTGGTCGTAATGCCGAAACAGTTCTTCGACCTTATCGTGGTCGCGCGTCAGAACAGCTACGACGTCACCTTCGGCCACTGCGGGACCTCCCCTGGTCATTTGGTCATTTGTCGGGTTGACGCGGATTTCCCGGGCGTCCCGGAGAAGCCCCGTCTGGTTTACCGGGGGCACCCGGTGAGTTCTCTACCCGATTACCGGACACTGTAAGACGGCGCCCGGCCCGCGCCCGGGTGTCGTCCTGATTATCTCGATGTCGGCCCCGGCAGTGCGGCCCTCGGCGCGCACAGACCCTGCCGCCTGCGCCAGCGAGCGGGCTCGTTCGGCGGTCAGTCCGTCGGACACATCGCGACTGGGACCATGACGGCCTCGGTCCGTGCGATGGAAGCCCACGCCGACCAGGGTGCGGCCGCCGTTGCGGGTGCTGCCCTGACCGCTGGAGACTGCCGAGCCCCGCGGCTGGCGGCGTAGAGTCAGCGTTATGAAGCGGCTGGTCCAGATCCCCTACGAGCTGCTGCAGGGGGAGGACGGTGTCTGGACGGCCCATGCGTCGTTCCCCAGCGGTGGCGCGCACGGGCTCGGTAACACTGCCGAGGACGCCGTGGCCGATCTCTACGAGGCTGTCAGCCTGGTCATCGAGGAGCTCGGCGTTCCGCCGGTCCTGACGATCGTGCAGGACGTCGCCTGAAGCCACCTCTTCCCATGCTGCCGGGCGGGGAAGTGGTCAAGGTTCTTGAGAAGCTTGGCTTCGAGGTGATCCGTGTCAAGGGAAGCCATCAGATGCTGAGGAACGCTGACGGGCGCTTCACGGTCGTTCCTGTTCATCCCGGTCGTGACATCCCGGTCGGGACGCTGCGTCGGATCATTCGTGACACGGGCCTGTCGATCGAGGAGTTCGTCACCACTCTTTGACGGGTAGGGCTTGGCGTGCAGCGGGTCATACACCTCGGCCGTCGGCCCCGATGGTCGTCACAGCCACGATGCCGGTGGAAGGCCAACGGTGATATCCAGGCCTCTGGCCAGCTTTACGATGAGGCCGCCCCCGCTTGGTGCTGAGGGCGTTTCTGCAGCGTGTTGTGAACGGCGGCGGCTACGTCCGCCGCCCCGGCCATCGACAAACGCACGATGATCACTATCGTGACCAGTCCTGCTGGTCGCGCCATCACCCTGCTGCGCGGCTGAGTATCGATCGAAAGCTACAGTGCATCGCGCACGGTCAGGTGCTTGTGTCTATGCTGCGGGGCTGGGGTGGTGTCGCCCGCGGGTGAGGCGCTCGTCTGCCTCGGTGAGGGTGTAGCCCATGCCGGAGGCGGTGCGGTCGCCGATGCCGGCATAGCGGGCGAAGCGGGTGAGAGCGTTGATAGCGCTGCGTGTCTCCGGTGGCACAGCCGCGGGTTCGGCGAGGGTGTAACGGACGGATCCGACGCAGCCTCGCCGGTAGGGCGCCCCGGGTTTGATCATGTGTTCGGCAGTGCTCAGGCGCATGTCGACGAGTTCGAGGTGGTCGTCGATCGTGTTGTCGATGTCCGGGGGGAGCGGGGTCTCTGGTGCCCAGGTCCGCCAGCGGGCGGCGAGAGTGCCGAAGACGCGTTCGGGGTCGGGCAGGATGCGCTGGCGGCGTGCGCCGTCTTCGCGTCCGGTGGCGAAGCTGACCGGGGTGATGAGTGTGAATTTCCAGGATGTCGCGGGGGCCGCGGTGGCGAGCAGGTCCGGGTACGGCGTGGCTTCGATGAGATCCACTGACCGCTTTGTGTAGTCGGTGGCGCCTATGCGCCATTGGTCGCGGGCAGCCAGCGCGGCGAGTATCGGTCCGGTGAGTTCGTCGAGTAACACGCCGACCTCGAAGCGAACATGCTGTGATGTTCTGTCTGGTGTTCGTTGGCGTTCGTCGAGCAGCGGTGTAATGGCGAATGGGCGGGGTGGTGGCCCGTCGTGAAGGTAGGTGCTGGTCTGGGGTGATAGTCCGTCGCGGATAGCGGCGAGGACGGCGGCGTTTACCGCCGGGCCTGTGTGCGGTGGCGGCAGTGCCCCGGCAGTCGTTGGAGCGATGTTCACGATGATGCGGGCGGGCACAAGCCCCTCCTGTCTCCTGGTGGGTCTGATGTCGTCTCGGTGGGTCCGTTTCCACGGTAGGGCCGGTCAGCCGGTCCGCACCCGGAGGGTTGCCGTGTGGCGTGCGGTTCCTACCGGTCCGGGCGGACGGATGCCAACCAGGCTGCGGCATGCTCGGGTCATGCTCTTCGGATGCGCCTCTCGGGTAGATGGTGATCACATCTCGGTTGCACAGTTTCGCGATCCCGTCAAGCGACCCAATCTTGATCGACATCCAGAACCTCCGATACGCCGACAAACTGGGGAGGTTCTGGCAAAGATCGATATCCCTGTGACCTGCACAAACGTAAACGATCA
>NZ_CAKJTR010000047.1:17221-19768 GCF_917627355.1 Protofrankia sp. Cj3
TTCATGGGGTCTTTCCGTCTTTCCGCGGGGAGATTGTCGCAGGGCGGGAACCTTCCGAGTAATTCCATTCGAAGCTGCCGCTGGCTTCTGCTTTGGGCCGCGGGCAGGCGTCGCGGATTCGGTCCGTGATGGCCGTATAGATTCATGATCGGCACATGTTTGTTGTTGTGTACGGTTTTTGGCCGAATAAGCGTACCTAGCGACAAACACGCGCCGATCTTGTCGGCGGGAAGCATCCGCATGTGCCGTCTGCCCGTGGATCCCGCGGGGTTAAGCTGCGCGGAGGGGAAGCCGAGTCAGTTTCCGGTCTCCCACAGAGCGGCTATTGGAAGGGATACCAGCCGGTCCCCGAACATGAGGGCTCCCTGGCGTCCGGTGTGCAGGACGATGCCGTGGACGAACTGCGGGCCCAGCAGGTCGCGGAGCGTGGTGAGGCCGCGGAAGTCGTTGCCGGTGACGGTATCGGTCGCCTTGCATTCGATGGCGATGATCTGGCCGTCGTCACGTTCTAGAAGGATGTCGACTTCGGCGCCGCCGCTGACCCGCCAATGATGGAGGCGCACCGAGCTCTCACTCCAGGTGGCCTGTTTGGCCAGTTCGTTGACGATGAAAGTTTCGATCAGCGGGCCACGGGACGTGGACACGGGCCTGGCCAGGGCCTCGGGAGAGACACCGAGCAGCGCGGCGGCAAGACCGGTGTCGGTGAGGTGCAGCTTGGGGTGTTTGACGACCCGGGCGGTCAGGTTTCGGGACCATACCGGCAGCCGGTGGATCAGGAAGACGGTTTCGAGAAGTTCCAGGTACCGACTGACCGTCGTCCGATGCAGGCCGGTCTTGTTTGCGGTGTTGGCCGTATTGTGTTCCTGGGCGGTGACCGAGGCGACGTAGGCCAGCAGGGTTCGTAGTGCGCTCGGCTCGTTGATGCGGGTCATCTCGCGTATGTCGCGTTCGGCGATGGCTTCGACATAACTGCGGAACCAAGCTCTGCGAGACCGTGTCGTTCGCATCAGCGCCGGCTCTGGGAAACCGCCGCGGCAAACCCGCTGGAAGTAGTCGGCCCGGTCGCTTGCCGTCGTCCGGAGCGCACCGAGCGACCCGGGGTCGTCAAAGGCGTGGTCGATGAAGCTGCCGGACCGGCCGTTGAACTCACCCTGGGAGAGGGGCCAGACGTCCACCACCCCAGCACGGCCGGCCAGGGACTCCGAGAGGCTTGGCGTAGTCAGGAAGCGGGTGGATCCAGCCAGGACGTACCGGCCAGGGCGCGGCGCCGCGTCGACCTCGGCCTTGACCGCCCTGACCAGAGCGTCGCCACCTCGCTGAACCTCGTCGATGAACCGTGGTTCCGTGCCGCTGCCGGTAAAGGCCACCGGGTCGCTGATCGCGGCCTGCAGGGTCTGTTCGTCGTCGAGGTTGAGCAGCGTGCCCCCGTACCGCTTCTGTAGGTGCCGCAGCAGCGTTGTCTTGCCGGACTGCCGGGGGCCGTTCAGGATCACAACTCGAAATACCGCCAGGTACTCCTCCGCGATTGAGGCGCAGGCCCGTTGCAGGTCGGTCGTTGGCACGGAAGAACTCCTGCTCGCAGCGGATGGCGGCCAGCCTGAGCGTACATCTGACGGAGGCTTGGGCCGACACTTCACAGCTATGTGGACCGACATCTCACAGCTGCTGGGACCGACGTTCCACAGGCATCTGGGCCGACCTTCCACGGGAGCCTGACGCCCGCCCGCGGCGAACGCGGCACCCGTCTGGCAAGAGAGCCCGGTATGCCGGAGGCGCCGGCATACCGGGCATACCGGCGCCAGCTCAGCGTGCCAGGGAGAGGGAGACGACCAGGTTCTCCAGGTGGAGCCCTTCCCCGTCCAGTCCGCCGGTGCAGGTGACCAGGCGCAGTTCCGGGCCAGGGGAGGGCCGGTACAGCTCCGCGTCCCGGGGTGAGGCCTTCGGGTAGCGGTCGACGCGGTCGACCGTAAAGGTGACTGTGCTGCCGTCCCTGCGTCGTACCTGGACGGCATCCCCGGTCTTCATCTGGTCCAGCTTGGCGAACACGCCCGGCTTGTGGTCCCATTCGACGTGGGCGGTCATGACAGCGGGGCCGATGTCACCGGGGGCCATCCCGGCGGAGAACCAGGCGACCTCGGCGGCGTTGGACAGCGTCTCCAGCTCGCCCGCCGCCGAATGCAGGGCCTGCCAGCGGTCGGGAGGGGACGCCGGGCCGAGGACGCCGATGGGAATGACCGGCGCGGCCTGGGGATGCCCGTCGGCGAGGAGGCGTTGAGGCAGCAACAACGCCGTGGGGATGTTGCGATCGGACGATCCCTGGCTCTGGGCCTGGCTGTTGCTGTTGCCGCCGGTCCGGCCGTCGCCTGTGCTCCCGGCGGCACTGGCGGTGGGGATGGAACCGTCTGCCGGCGGCTTTCCGCTGGATGATCCGCCGCATCCGGCAAGCATGAGGGCGACGGCGGTAACAACGGTCGTGATCGTAGCCGGGCGCCGGATTCCCCCGCGAACCCCAGCGGATGCCGCTGTGCCGGAACGCCGACCACGGGT
>NZ_CAKJTR010000047.1:20187-24301 GCF_917627355.1 Protofrankia sp. Cj3
CCCATCAGGAGGCCCATCGGAGAGCCCATGCGAAAGCCGTTCGGGGAGCCCGGCGGACAGGCCGTTCGGCCCGGTCCGGACGGGGCCGGTGGGCACGACCGCCGGCCCGCGGGCATCCATGGTGAAGAAGGCCGCGGGCAGGTGATCCCCGGATCCACCGGTAACGATCACACTGCCGACGGCGCCCGGGGTGAGCGCGACATCGTCGATGCTGAGGAGGTCCGTCTGCCTGCCGGGGTGGCGCAGGCCGACGGTGGTCGTCGTCGCGGGGATCGGGACAAAAGCCGAGGCCTGCCCCGGGTCGGCGACTTCGGTCTGCCTGCCGGGTGCGGCCACGAGGACGAACCGAAGATCCTCCCGTGACTTTCCGTCAGCGGCGTCCGGGGTGGTCGCATTGATCAGTCGGATGCTGGAGAGGCCGCTGGCATCCGGGCCGACTCCGGGCGCGGTGAAGGTGTCCTGGACGGGTACCACAGCGAGATCGGCGGCATCGCCGGTGATGATGAGGCTGACTGAGCCGCCTCCGGGGATGGTGACCGCGGGTGCCGCGGGCGTTGCCCCGGTCCGAACGGCAGTCATGGAGATCGTGCCGGCCGGGACCCGCTTGTATTCCGAAACCCCTTTGTATTCGAGCTGGATGGCTTCCGGAAGCGCGGGTGAGGTCACCCGCAGTGTTCCGCCGGGGGAGGCGTCCACGACGCGCAGATAGCCGTGCGCCCCGGCCGCCCCGGCGGCGGCTTCGGAAGCGGGTGCCGGCGGCACCGCGTTGGCATTCGACCGGCCGGTGCTGGCCAGCGCCGAGGCCAGCAGCAGGCCTACCGCCAGCGCCAGGGCACGCCGCAGCGCCGCCGCGACAACCGGGCCGGGCCCGGCGGAGCGGTGCCCCGTCAGGATTCGCATCAGGCACCTTCCGTGGTCTTGCCGTAGGCGGTCAGCCGACCGCCGGCCCGCGTCACATACGTGCGCCAGAAGTCCTCGAGGCGGCGCAGGCGGGACGGGTCGAAGTCCACCCCGGCTCCGGCACCGACCATCCGTACGTCCACCCCGGTCAGCGTGGCGATCAGCGAGTCGCGGCCGAGCTGGTCGAGAAGGCCGGTGATATCAGCCGGTTCGAGCTCGGAGGTGGCCAGGTTGAACGGACGCCGGGTGGATACCGCGTCGGTGAACACGGTCAGTTCCCGCGGCGTGTTCGGCCGGGCCGAGAGCGTTTTACCGGCGCCTACCAGCGCGCCGAACAGGTCGGTCCGCTGCCTGTCCCGACCGGTGGCGCAATTGATCAGTTCCGCGGTCCTGGTTTCGGCCTGTCTGCTCAGCTGGGCCGTTTGCGCGTCGTCGTACAGCTTGTTGTCCCTGGGATGGGCCGGTACGAGATCGACGGCGACGGACGGGCAAACGCTCGCCTGCGAGTTCTCGGTCGCCACGTCCGCGCTGAAGGAACCGCCGGCGCAGCCCGTGATGACACTCGCGACGCCCGTCTTATACTGATCGATCACTTTTTGGTCAATACTTGCCGATACATCGATGACGAGCGCGCACATCCGTCGCTGCCGCGGCGAGGCGGATGACCCGCCGCATGCCGCCAGGGGGAGCAGGGCCGCGATCCCCACCGCCGCGACAATGCGCCACCTGCCGTCGAACGCATAGGGCGTCCGCAATGCCCGCAATGCCCGGAGTACCTGGCTGTAGGTACGCCTGATGCCCGCGGTGACCGTTGGGGTTCTCTTCTCCATCATTTTCTCCGTCGTTGTTGTGTCGGGCATGTGGTACCGACGGATGAGCCGGCGCATCAGTGCGGGCCTTCGCGAGGCCCGGTGTTGTCAGAATGTTGATCAAAATGGCTTTTCCCATTGGGGGAGGCTGAGGGGGAGGGTGATGAGGGGCCACCTGAAGCCGGGGAGTCGGCCGGCTTGGTCGGGGCCTGTTCCTCGGCCGGCTCTGGAGCGCCCGGCGACCGGAACTCCGGCGCGGGATAGTCCTCGTAGGGGATCTCCGCCAGCGCGGCCGCCCGCTCAGGGTCCATGGCGGCGCCGTTGACCATGGAGTCGCGGTAGGCGTCGCGTACCCGTCCGATGTTCGCGGCTTCACGCTGGGCGAGGTACTCGGCTGCCCGGTTCTCCGCCTGCGCGGCGGCCTCGGCTATCCGTAGCCGTCGCGTTGCCCAGGCATGCCGCAGCCGTGCGAACCGGCGCCAGGCCTTTGATCTGCGCAACGCCCAGGCAGCCCCGCGCACGGTCGCCGCCCGCGGGTCGTGGAGCTGGTACTCGAAGAAGGCGACCGCGAAGGTGAAGGCGACCTGAAGCGACAGGAACATGCAGAATGCGCCGGTCTTGTCTACGCCAACCTTGATGTTGTCTGCCCGCAGTAGGTCGGCGTCGGCGACGAAGGTCTGCGCGCGCACGAGCGCTACGAAGACGTTCATGGCTACGAGCACGGTCGTGCCGTTCCAGACGAACAGGTCGCGAGGGCGCTGAAGCCATCCAGCCGGTTCGTCAGGTTGCCCGGCCGACTGGTGCTGCCGCGTGTGCCGGCCGAGGCCTGCCTCGGCCGTGACCGGTTCGAGCCGCTTTTCCTTCAGATGCCGGGCGATCGCTGTGGCGATGAGCAGCCCGGCGCCTACGACTGTCACAACCAGGAAGTAGGTGATCCAGTAGGACTGACCAAGGATGTCGAGGGTCGGCTTGAGCGCGACCGCCTCACCGATGATGATCGAACCGGCGATGACGAGGCGGAGCAGCGCCTGGCCGGGCAGATGCGCCAGCAGCCGCCGCCAGCTGTCCGGCCCGCTCTTCGACGCCTCCCAGGCATTGGTGAGCGTTGTCTCGGCGTCGGTGACGGCCTGGTCGTGATCGGCCATCGACTGCTTGAGGACGTCCATCCGGACTACCGCTCGGATGACCCGTTTCTTCCTGTTGAGCCACGCGAACGCGTATCCCGCTCCGAGATCGCCAGCGATGATTTTGTTGTGACTGGCGAACGCCCGCTCGTAAGGGGTCCGGGTGCCGCCGACCTCGGCGTCGGGGAAGTTGGCCGCCGCGTCCCGGGCGCCGGCTTCCCGGGCCTCCCGGATCCACCGGTTGATGTTCTTGGTCCGATTGTCGGCCTTCAACGGACGGTAGCGGCGAATGGCCGAGCCACGTGTCCAGAAAAGACCCATGTCATGCCTTCCTTATCGGCTGCGCGGATTCGTTCGCCACTGGCTGCGGGGCCGTGCTCACTGGATGGGGGCCACGGTCGCCGCGGCGCGGGTGCGCCGGGGACGAAGGTCCGCGAGCCAGGCCGGTTCATTGATCTCAGGCTGCGGCCATGCCGCCGCGAGGACCGGCGCTTGTTCACCGCGGACCCGCAGGTTCGCCGCGCGGTAGACCTCGATGTACTGGAGGCAGAACGATGACACGGCCATCGCCTGGGCGACCGCGCGGTCAGCCGTCACCTCCCGTTGCTTGCGTAGTTCCGCGAGTTGCTCTCGGGCGGTGTCCAGCCGCTGGCGGGTAGCGTCCCGTTTCGAGCGGCCTGTCGCGGCCCGCCGGTTCGCGCGGGCTGTTTCGTCGTCACAGGTACGCGGCTGTTTCGGCGTGAGGTGGAGACGTTCCTTCTCCGTGTTCATCGGGAGTTCGCTGGTCAACCGCGCGACCAGGGCTTCCAGCCGGGCGATGCCGGTGTCAATGCCGTCGAGGGCAGCCAGGGCCTCGACCCCGAGCGCGTGGTGTGAGCGCGCGGCCAGCGCCTTGATTTCCCTGATCGCCGGTGTCGACCACGCCTGTGGATCGGCACTCCAGCTGACCGGGTCCGTGTCGTGGGCTGTGCCCGGCGCGGGCTTGGCCTGTGGCAGCGGGACAGCGGGCGTCGGCAGGCCGACACGGCCGTCCCGCCGGCCTCGCAACCACATCCTGAAGCGGGTGCGCCGGCTTGGTCCGATCAGGATCGAACCCGATACGGCGTGGACGTCGCGGACGCGACCGAGGCGACGCTTCATCTCGGCAGGAGCTCCTTGAGCTGGAAGAATCGTTCGGAGAAAAGGGGGCAGCGCGCACCCGCGGCCCGTCGTGGTGTTCCAGGAGGCGGCGCGTCCGCGGGCGCGGAAACGTTTCCAGCCATGTCTGACGGACGGCGCGGT
>NZ_CAKJTR010000047.1:24470-29670 GCF_917627355.1 Protofrankia sp. Cj3
CTGCTGGGCCGTGCGGTCTGACGGACGGCGTATGAGCGCCGCGCTGGTTTCACTCAGTCGGACTGTGGTGCGTCCGTTGTTCGTTGGCGTCCGTCAGGACAGGATGGAAACCGTGCGGGCGGGTGCGCCACCGATCACGGTACTTTAAGAGCGCCCGAGGATAGGACTGTCCGGCTCGCGGCTCCCCGTATCCCGCCCGGCCGCGTTGTCGTCAGTCGGCGCCCACCACCAGGGCGCCTTCCTCCGCCGCCTTGCCGGACCGGGCACGGATGAGCCGCTCACTGATCGAACGCCCTATCCTCGGGCGCTCTAAGTGATCACGTCCAGGCTCGCTGACCGCTCTGTTGAACATGGACCGGGCCAGTCGATGGGACCTTCTTGGCTGGCCAGCAAACAAAGAGAATCCCACATGGCAACCCCCCGTAAGTTGTGCTCGGAGCGTAGACCACAGATGTCGCCGTGCCGAGGGCAGTCGGCCCGGCGTTGGGGAAACGATGATAAACCGTGTTCGGAAAGGCCGCCCGTAGGATGCGGCGCCTGGGCAGGGTAGGGTGCCCACTCATTAGAACGTCCGGCACGGGGGGTGAACGGATGCGGCTTGTTGGCGTGCGCTGGCGGATGCTACGCGACCGCTCGAATTTCGGCGCTGCGCGGACCGTCGACGGTCCGGCGAGTGGGGTTTCAGTGTGAGCGGCCAACACTTTCTCGGCGGCGCGCGTGAGCCGCTGCGGCCGGAGGACCCGGAAACGATAGGCGGCTATCGTCTGCGTGGCCGGCTCGGCGAGGGTGGTATGGGCGTCGTTTATCTGGCTGAGGATGAAAACGGCACATCGGTGGCGCTCAAAACCATACTACCCCGACATCGGGGTTCGGGCGGATGGCGGTTCCGGGCAAGATTTCGGCGTGAGATTAAGAACGCAAGCCGCGTCAGAAGCCCTTACACACCAGCTGTGCTAGCCCATGGGAGTGATCGGGACTCTGGCGATCCTTACATGGTCACCGAGTTCATCAACGGGCCGAATTTGAACGATTGCGGAATTCTCCTCGCTCCTCCCGAGCTACGGCGGCTCGCGCACAATCTGTTAGTTGCTATTGACGCTCTCCATGAGATCGGAATCGTGCACCGTGATATCAAGCCGTCGAATATCGTATTGTCACCAGGGGGTCCTTATCTGATCGACCTGGGAATTTCCAAATCGGTTGACGACTCGACCATCACGAGTGTTGGAGAACGGCCGGGGACCCCGACGACAATGGCGCCTGAGCAGTGGGCTGGAAAAAATGTGGGGAAGCCGTGTGACGTATGGGCTTGGGCCTGTGTGGTGGTCAAGGCCGCTACCGGGCGTTATCCTTTCGCTGAGCCAGGGCTGACTGACCGAAACGATGAGCCTTACCTGGGTGCCTTGCGGCAGCCGTTGCGCGGCCTGGTCAGGCAGGCATTACAGACGGAACCGAGTGCGCGGCCTCTGGTCAGGACCCTGCTAAAAGATCTTAGTGGTATCGGGGCCGCGGCGGACCCACATGACATGCCCACCGAGGTCCGACAGCTGGAACGGCTGTCAGATCAACGCCCGCGATCCCGGCCCCTGCCCCGGCCCCTGCCCCGGCCCCGAGCCCGATCCCGGTCTCGGCCTCGGCGCGGGAAAGGGCTGGGCTTCGTCGCCGGGTACGCGTGCGTACTGGCTTTGATCGCCGGGGTCGTGCTCGCATCGCTGCGAGGAAAGACGACTGTGTCGCCACCGCCGACCGCTTGTGCGGCTGCCACCTGGGACGGTCTGGCAGGGCGGGCACAGCACCCGGCGAATACGGCCGACCGGGTGCGGGAAACGGCGAACAAGCTGCGTGCGAGCAATCCGGATCTTGCTCGTAAGCTGGATCTTGTCACCTATCGCCTCGCGCCGTCACCCGCTTCCTGCGCCGGCCTCGTCCGTTACAGTTTTGTCGCCGGTTCCGCCGCTGTCGGCGTGGACGACGCGACCAGAGTCGCGTTGAGCCCGGATGGTCGGCAGCTGGCGGTGGCCAGCGTCAACACCGTCCGAATTTTCAGCCTTGCCGAGCTCGCCGCGCCGCGAGAAATCCTCTCCCCGCTGCATGTCGATGCGTCGAACGAACGAATTTTCCGCCTTGCCTTCGGAGCGGACGGCCGGACGCTGGTCGCCGGGACCCTGAAGTCCGTTTTTTTGTGGGATCTCGCCGGACTGTCGCAACCCCGTATGATTTCTTCAGCCGATCCGCGGACCGCCGCGGATGTCTCCGGACTTGCTGTCGGTACATGGTCGGAGGATGGCACACCGGTACCGGCCGTTGCGCTTGCCCGGGGCACCCGGATCGAACTATGGAAGACCGGCTACGGCTCTTCGTGGGTAGACCCCCTGGACCAGCGAACAGCCACGACAAGTGTCGCGTTGAGCCCGGATGCTCGACGACTGGCTGGCGGGGGCAAAAACGGTGTCGTCCTGCTGTGGACCCACGACGCTGTGGACAAGCCGGTGTCGCTGGTTTTGGACGAGGCTGAGGCGGTCACCAGCCTCGCCTTCAGCCGGGACGGGGAAAGAATTGCTACGGGAACCGTTTCTGGAAAGTTTACGATATGGGATCTCACGGATTCCACAGATCCTGCGGCCAGGATCAACAAGCATCTTTTTCGTGGTCAGGACGGAGAGATCGACAGCGTCATGTTCGGTGGGCGTGACACGGTGGTGGTCGCGGGGAACAGCGCGGGAGCAATTCGCCTGTGGGATGTCAGCGGCATGGCGGAACCGACATCGCTGGGATTCCTGGATGTCCGGGGGAGCGGCGGCGCGGGCCTCGCGACCAGCGCGGATGGTCTGCTGCTCGCGACGGCGGTACGCGGCGGCGGCGTTCAGCTGTGGAATCTCGATCCGGTCGCGATCGCGGCCAGGCTGTGCAAGGACAAGGCCGCCCGGATCACGGACGAAGAATGGGCGGCGAACCTTCCCGGTGAGCCCGTCCAGGCTTCATGCCCATGAACGTGGCGGGGGAAGCGACCGGGGGGCGGTCGGCTGTGGCGCGTGATGGCCCGGGTGCCGCTGCGCTGGACGTCTCCAAGGTCTCGCCTGCTGGGACGGCTTGCTTCCAGCCGATTACTTTCAGTTTTCAGTTGCGTACTCTACGCACGGTATTGCGCCGACGGCTACCCCCGTGGATGCCGCGTTTCGGTGCCCTCTACTCTGGTCTGTTCTCCATCTTGATGATCACAGGGGGATAAGTGAAGATTAAAATCGGAGGCCTGTGGGGAAGGGGCTTGATAGATGCCCCAGACCGGCAGGTAGCTCAAGGCGATCCGTCAGGTATTCAGCCGGTGTTGACAGCCCTTTCATGCTTCCCGTACGTTTCGTCCACGGCCAGCGCACGTAGCGCGTGGCCCAGGTCGGGTACTGCCCGACTGATGACCAGGATCTTTTCGATCTCGGTCCCCTGTGAAGCATCCAGGCCTTCTGGGTGCTGTGGCGTCTATATGGCGTCGAGCTGCCGTCGTTCCATCCGTGGTTCGGCATGCCCATCACAGGAGGACCGATGAGCACCCTGACCATCGCCGACATCGCAAGCGCGAACGACGAGATTGCGTTCCTGGCCTTTTCGGAGTTTGTCGGCCCGCCGTTGTGGGCGCAGGTGGTCCGCGGTGTTCACCGTGCCAAGCCTGGCACCTGCGCCTGCTGCCCTGAGCGCACGCCGCTGTTCAGCGTCACCGACGTGTCCACCGAACCGCTGTGCCACCGCTGCATGAAGCTGTGGACGGACCACCTCATGAGCGGCTTTCGGGTGTTGCGTCAGGCGCTTGCCGGCCAGGTGCCGACGGTGTCACCCCGTAGCCACAACGCGGGCCAGGAGATCCGTGAATGGCGCGTCATTTGTGATCATATTCTCGCCCCTGATGCCGAGCTGGAGGACGCTTCAGCCGTTGGCGCCATGCTGCGCGATTTCGTGCCCCGCGAGGCGAGCCCGGCCGGGCTCGGCTGGCTGCGCGCCGCCTGGGCACAGCTCATCCATTACCCGACCGCTGGGCGGATCGTGCCGACCGTGCGCCGGGAATCGGCCGACGAACGTGGCCTGCCGACCCGTCCGGAGACGGCAATCGGCAAGGCCGTGTGGGCCGCGCCGTTGCGCGTTGATCCGGTCAGCCGAGACATCCTCATCGAGTTTCTGCTGGGAATTCGTGATGAGATCACCGACCCGTACTCCCTGCCGTCTATGGAACTGAAGTTCGGGCTTACGGCAGTTGAGGTGGCCGAGCGGCTCCAGCGTTCTCTCGCGCTGCTGCGCCAGCACAACCGCGATTTCTACGAGCGGGCCGTGGCCGTGCCCCTGGCGCGGACCGCGCCTGACGAGATCTTCGGTGGGCACATGCCATCCCCGGAGGACATCTGGGTGGCAGCAGCGGACGCGAGTGTTCCACGGAACGCGATCATCGTCGAGCTTCGGTCCAACCCGGATGTGGTCGGGGCACTGCGGGCGATCGTCGACGCCGCGTACGGTAAGGGACGCGATGTCGTCGCGGTCGTCCGGCGGCAGTTGCGGTTGGACACCGAGCACGCCTGGGCTGAGGTCACCCGGCTTGTTCGTCTCGTTGCCGCGGCGGGCGTCGGTTGGGTCGACCTCCTGCTCCGCGCCCTCGATGGGCGGGCGGCGTGATGCCGGCGCTGATGTCGACAATGATGCTGATGTCGACAATGGTCAGGATGCCGGCAGCGCGGCCCATGCTTCCAACAGTTCCGCAAGATCATGTGCTTGGGCCGTGGACAGCACCACGCTTCGTGTGGCGGGGTCGCCGGCACGGAGCTGGTCGTGGTCCGTAGCCTGGGAGACGATCTCGATGCGGATCCCGTCGTCCACCGCGGTGGCCCGGACCGACCGCGGTGCGTCCGATGTTCCCGGTGCCGGCGGTGGATCTGTGATCTTTCTGCGGCCGGCGATCCGCAGCAGCTCAAGATGTTCGAACGCGGCCGTTCCGTTGGTGCGTAACAAGGCCGCGACCCGGGTGCCGACCGGCTGCTCCGGCCGATCGGTCCAGGTCAGCCGCAGTGGGGGAGGGCGGCCGTCATCGAGTTCGAGAATCGCCTGTGCGCCGGCCAGCCGCAGGGTGGCAGGCCCGAAACTGCCCCGCAGGTGCCGGGACGCGGACGGGACGCCGGCCAGCGCCGCCAGCACACTCGCCTCTGCGCCCATCCGCCCTCCCCCC
>NZ_CAKJTR010000047.1:30365-32283 GCF_917627355.1 Protofrankia sp. Cj3
TTCGGCTACGTCCATGACACCACGATCACGTCCTCGCCCGCTTGCTCCGTGGCCTCAGGTCAATTTTTTGATCTGATTATGATCAATAAGTTCGCTTCCTCTGTGTCTTCGTCGGTATCATCGTCGTTTTGAGCATGTCATGTATGTATGTACTACGAAAGTGGTATGAGGCCGCGTTTGATGCCCGCTTCTCCTCGCTGGTTATGGTGGCATAGGCTGTGTGTCGGGTATCTTTAACCCAATATGTAAAGTGTGCATCGGTTTTTTGTGGCGCACTTAGCACTTCGTATCCCGAGCTAATTTCGATAACACGGTCATCGAATCGGATATGACGGTCGTGTTTTCCTTTGAAACTCCATTTCCATTCATATAACCAATAAATCTTGACGCTTTCGAGATTCGAGTCATCGCCGAGACAGTCGCCGATGAGAGATTCCTGACGTTCTTGGAGACATTCGATAAGATCATTTTTTTCGGTAGGAAAATGTTTGGGAATCGTGGTAATAATTTTAAGTTCTCGTTGGCCGTGGTCGCTGCGGCTATTTCGGAGTAATTGCCAGAACCATTTTAAATTAGTTTTGTCAAGGACGTAGCCGATAAATTTATCCATGATTACCGTTCGAGAGGACTCTTTCAAGAATGGTTCAATGTAATTTTTCCTAACTATGTTCTGGTCTAGCTCGTTTTGTCCGTACCGGCAGTTCGCCATTCGAACGAGATTTTCGAGGCCTTCCGGTTCGCCCGGCGTATCGCAGCGTGTAACGCATACTTTGTGATGTTCGTGCGAGAGCGTCGCGTTAATGGAGAAAATTTGTTGAACAGTGTCCAATTCCACAAGAAGTATTTCCAGGCCGTCATCCCTGGAAGAAAAATCTTTTGTCGACGTAATCATCCACCATGGTACCCCACTGGAAGATTTCACGGTTGATTTGTTTATAACTTTTTCCCAATATGGCATCATTGATCGTGATTTAACGATTTTGGCAAATTCATTCTTGCTCGTAGGACTGTCGAAGACGACCCGTCCGTGGCGAAGGAGGAGGTCAGCGACGATAGCGTGGCAACGCTTCGCTCCCTCAGGGTCCTTGGTGAAGAAATTCTCCGAAAACAGACCTCTATGGACTCCGATGTTGACAAGCATCTTATCGACCTTCAGGTCCGTTGAGAGCATCACGTCTTGAATCGTAAAATGACAATGGAAAGTCCGGGTCGAGGTTGCCGTCGCGTCGCCATTCTTGGTCAAGAACTTCGAGCTCGCCATCGTCGTTTCTGTCGATAAAGACGACTCCGACATGGTCAGGTTCTATCCGTCTATTGATCACTGCCTCTTGTAGGCGAAGAAGTATATTTTCGCTATGGGTTTCGATAATAATTTGATGTCTACCCGATTCCATCGGGCGTCGTAGCGCAGCTTCGAGAAAAAGCTCCCCCATGTCGGTCTGGAGTGCGGGGTGCAGATGAGTCTCCGGTTGTTGAATCAGAACTATTCCCGGTTCGGAGCGGCAGCATTCTACTACGATGGGCAGCGCATGAACAATTCCAAATCCCACGTCGGCCACTTTGAGGTCGTTTCCCTGCGGATCGCGCAGGGCCAAGGAGCCATAGCCGGCATGGCGGTAGAATTCTGTCTCAACGGAGGGCGAGTATGATGTCAAAGTTATTTGGTAGGGGATTCTGAGTCGTTCGAGGGCACCATTGCTGGTCTCGCGTACTCCTTGGCCTTCGTCCGAGGCCAGGAAAGCTGCGAGCTGTTCTCCATTTGGGCCGACTCCATCGACACGTCCACCTAGCGGAACTGGTATGTCTGGCGGCGTCACCCTGCTGGGGCCGAGGTGGCGTACTGCACTCAATGCGGAAACAGTCGCGTTATTCCAACTATTGGCAACAGTCTCCGATGCCTGCGCTGTTCTCCACGCCG
>NZ_CAKJTR010000047.1:32635-33324 GCF_917627355.1 Protofrankia sp. Cj3
ATTCTTCATTTATGAAGTCGAGGTATTCTTGAAGATTTTCTTCGATGGGCTCGAGAATTTCTTCATCTTCGAACTGGCTGCCAAGAGAAAGAGATGGTCTACGAAGGAGGACGGTTCGATCGCCGTCGCGGAGCTCGCAGTACGCAACCCGTGGTACTGAAGCATGGTCGGCTTGGAAGCCGTAGACGGCGGCGCCGCTCACGATGACGTCGAATCCGGTCAAGAGGTCATAATCGACGCCAATCCAGAGAGTCTGACCGTCGATATCGTGGTTGTATATTACGTCCCTGAAAGAGCCAAGATTGACAAGAGGTCCAGCCAGAAGGAGTGGGCTTTCGGAAGATTTTTGCCTCCCTGCTTCAAGTGATTGCTTTAGTGCGAGCAGGGCTTGAAGCAGTGTTGACTTTCCGGCGGAATTTGGGCCATATAGCAATGTGAGCGGTGCGAGTGATACCGTGTACGGTAGATCATCGATCATCCCGTAGGACTTGAAGTTACCGACATGAACGGCTGTTAGCATGGCCCGCTTGACACCGAAACGATTTGCCGTTCCAAGGGATTGATCTTCGGTTTGTTTAGAATTTGTCTGAAAATCGTCATCTGGATTTTCGGGTTGAAATTTGTCCAGATCCGCTGACATTGGTTACCGGTCCTTCGCGGGGTGGATGGGCAGGGGCAGGGGGCCGGCG
>NZ_CAKJTR010000048.1:0-3757 GCF_917627355.1 Protofrankia sp. Cj3
AACTTCCAGCGGCGCCCACTAGTCCTCCATGCTCCCCTCCAGTTCCTCCATGACCACCCGCAGCACCAGGTCCGCGGGATAGCCACGACGATCGAGTAACGCGGCCAGACGCCGGGCCCGCACCGGTACGGGCAGGTCGTCCATCGCTGCCAGCCGGCGTCGTACCAGACTCCGCGCGGTGGCCTCCTCGTCGATGCCGTCCACGGCCTGCAGCGCCACCGACGAGATCTCCGGATCCACTCCTCGGCGCCGCAGCTCGTGAGCAAGACCACGCCGACCGAGGCCACGGTTCACCTGGGCAGAGGAAACCAGCATGGCAGCGAACGCCCTGTCGTCCACCAGACCCACCTCGGCCAGGCGGTTCAGCACAACCTCGGCCACTTCTTGATCAATCCTATGACGATCAAGTACGGCGGCCAGTTCCGCGCGGCTTCGCGGACGGGTTTCAAGCTGGCGCAGGCATATCTCCCGCGCCCTGCCCATCGAGTCCGCACCTTCTCCTCGATCACGATCCACAGCCGTCACCACCGACCATGATCTCCTGTCGCCCGAAGATCGACAAAAAGATCAACTCAGAGATCGGCTGACGGCTGATCCGCGTCGATCGACGGCACCAGGCCGAGCGTTTCCTTGATTCGCTTCTCGACCTCATTCGCGATGTCGGGATTATCACGCATGAAAGAACGAGCGTTTTCCTTGCCCTGCCCCAGCTGATCACCATCGTAGGTGTACCAAGCCCCTGACTTGCGGATGATGCCGTGTTCAACCCCCATGTCAATGAGGGAGCCCTCGCGGCTTATACCACCGCCATAGACAATGTCGAACTCAGCCGTCCGAAACGGCGGCGCCATCTTGTTCTTCACAACTTTTACGCGGGTTCGGTTACCCACAGCATCCGTACCGTCCTTCAGGGTCTCGATGCGACGGACATCCAGTCGCACGGACGCATAGAATTTCAGCGCCTTTCCACCCGTAGTCGTCTCGGGCGAACCAAACATGACACCAACCTTCTCGCGGAGCTGGTTGATGAAAACGGCGGTGGTGCCCGAATGCGAAAGAGCACCGGTGAGCTTGCGCAGCGCCTGAGACATCAGCCTGGCCTGAAGGCCGACATGGCTGTCGCCCATCTCACCTTCGATCTCGGCCCTGGGCACGAGAGCGGCCACCGAGTCGATGACGATGATATCGATCGCGCCGGACCGGATGAGCATGTCCGCGATCTCCAGTGCCTGCTCACCGGTATCGGGCTGGGAGACCAGCAGCGCGTCGGTGTTGACCCCGAGCTTGGTCGCGTAGTCGGGGTCGAGCGCGTGCTCGGCGTCGATGAAGGCTGCGATCCCGCCGGCGGCCTGGGCGTTCGCGACCGCATGCAGAGCGACGGTCGTCTTACCGGACGATTCCGGACCGTAGATCTCCACTATGCGTCCTCGTGGCAGCCCGCCGATGCCGAGCGCCACATCCAGCGCGATGGAACCGGTTGGGATGACCTGGATCGGTGGACGGGTTTCGTCACCGAGCCGCATAACCGAGCCCTTGCCGAACTGCTTGTCGATCTGTGCGAGAGCGTTCTCCAACGCCTTCTCACGGTCGAGTCCTGCCATGGGAGTCACTCCAGGCTGAGGTCGTCGAGTCTTGGCCACGTTGGTGACGGTAGGGGGCAGGTCCGACAGTTTCGAGCGCCGGGCCAGATCTGTGGACAACCGAACGGCCGCGGATGACGCGATCATGGCCTTCTCCCGCCGTCAGCGGCCCTGGCGGACCTGGACGCTTGCCATCCAGGATAGCCGAACATTCGTTCGACATCATGGTCAACACGCCGTGCATCCGGTCAACGGTCGTGCGCGGGTAACTCGAACTCGTCGCACACAGCCCGCCAGACATCCTTGACATCATCACCACGGGCGAGGGCATCGTGCACCGTCACCCCGCCGAGTCTGGCGACCACATGGTCGCGGGCAACCGACTCGGCATACCCGGTACCGAACTGTTTGTTCATCCGCGCCCAGAACTCGGTCAGTCGCACGCCTCTCAGTGTGTCGGACCGGCGAGGCAGACTCCGAACACGGCCGCCCCGATCCCGGCTCACGCCGTCCCCAGGACCCGCCCAGAGCTGGTTCACCGCCGCATATGAGTCAGCGCTTGAGATCGCGCATACCCTCAGCGAAGGCACGCAGCGTGGCGGTCTGGCGGTCAAGACTGTCGAGCTGCCCCGGCGTCAGCTGTGTCGACACCGTCGAGGCGAGCAGGTCGCTGGCGGCGGCCAACATGTTGTCCAACGCCCGCACCCCGGCGTTCATCGAGCCCACCAGCTCCGAGACCGTCGATATGATCTCGGCCCGACGATCGACGTCCGTGACCACCCGGGCCGCCGATTCGCACGCAAGAACTCGCTGTGCCCGATTCCGGAGGGTGTCCACCACCGCCGCGGCTGATGCCATCGCCGTGCGGACCGCCTCGGCCGCGGGTCCCGGCGGCGACGCCCGCATGATCGCCGTAAGAGCGGCCATGGCCGCCTCACCACGTTGCATCGGCTCCGCCGCGGCCGATCCAGACAGTCGTGCGCGTGACAGCAGCGGCAGAGCCGGCGGTGGCGACGATGCGGCGAGCTGCGCCTGTCGCCAGGCAAGGCCAGCCCGGGCCAACGCGCCGGCTCCCACCACCAGCCACCCCCAACTGCCCTCCAGCAGCGCCATCGTCGGCGCGGCGATGGCCACCCCGGCCCACAGCCGGGTGGACCGCGTTGCCCGCCGCCGGCGTCGGTCATAAGCGCGAACGAGCCGTTGCTCACCGCGTATCAGGCGCTGGCGTTCGATGTCGGCGCGGAGCCGGTCCGGCAGATAGCTCACGAGCATCCCGTCAGGGCTCCAGTTGGTCCGGCGAAGGCCGGTCCGGCGGCAGTTGGTCCGGCGGCCGTCGGTCCGGAAGCTGGTCCGGCGAGCCCTTGTCGGCGGACAGCTCCGTGCGGATCTCGGTCAGGCGCTTGGACGCCTTCGCGTCCAGCGCCGCCCTGCGGATCTCCAGCATCCGAGCCTCCACGCCCTGGGAGGCAAGCTCGTGACGTCCCAGCGATACCGCGTAGCGCTGCTCGACCTTGTCGCGGACCTGCGCCAGCGTCGGGGTGTCACCTGGCGGAGTCAGCTGGGACATTCCGTCGAGGGCCTTGCTCAGCTGCTCCTGCATGGCGGCATGCTCGATCTGGGTCAGCAGGCGCGCGCGCTCGGCAAGCTGTCCCTGCAACCGCATGGTGTTGTCCTCAACGGCGCGGCGGGCCTGCTCGGCCGAATAGGAAGCCTGCTGGTGGAGGCCTTTGAGCTCCGCCAGGGAACCTTCCGCGGCTACCAGCTGGCTGGCAAAGGCCTGGGCTGTCTGCTCGTAACGATCAGCGGCGACCGCGTCACCACTCGCGTTGGCCTTGTCCGCGAGCATAACGGCCTGACGCGCGGAGTCGGCCAGGTTCTCCACCTCATCGATCTGACGTGCCATCCGCATCTCCAGCTGCCGCTGGTTGCCCACCACCGCGGCGGCCTGGCCTACGAGCGCCTGGTGCTGCCGCTGGGCCTCGGTGATCGCCTGATCGATCTGTACCCGCGGATCGGCCTTCTCGTCCAGCTTCCGGTTCGCCGAAGCCGACAGGTAGCGGTAGAACTTGCGGACGACGTTCGCCATGCACCAATCGTCCCACGCCAACGCTGCGCAGCGAAGCCAAGGCGTGTCTGATCGATCTTCGACCGCGCGGATGGATGATCGCATGGACCAA
>NZ_CAKJTR010000048.1:4127-31587 GCF_917627355.1 Protofrankia sp. Cj3
CATCCATCAGACAGGCCCTAGGCGGCGCGCTCCACCACTGCGGTGGATGTACCGCCGCGTGCGGGCATACCCGTCATCGGCGGCATACCCGCCATCGGGACACCAACCCGCGCCGGCCCACCAACGGCGAACTCGGCGAGCTCCAGGTCGTCGCTTACCTCACGGAGCAGGTCGGCGAGACGGACACCGAGCGCGGCACAGATCGCGGCGAGCAGTTCCGAACTCGCCTCCTTCTGCCCGCGCTCGATCTCGGACAGGTATCCGAGCGAGACTCTCGCGGCAGAGGACACCTCACGGAGGGTCCGATGTTGATCTTGACGGCGGCGGCGCAACGCCTCGCCGAGCATGCGTCGGAGCAGGACCATCGTGCCTCCTCCTTCGTCCTCAGGCTGGGCCTTACCGTATACCTGTCGTCCACCGGGATGGCCGGCCGTTGATACGAATGTAACTATGTAAGCAATCCGCGTCCACGATTCATCCCGGCTGGCATGGGTGAACTGCCAGGGTACGCCGAAGAGCGTCCAATGCCTGGACGACCGCGTAAGCACGGTTCCGTGGACGGTCCCCGGGCAGCTGAACGGACCTGGTCAGCGCGCCGGACGGCCCCACCATACCGATGTGCAGCGTCCCGACCGGTTTGCCCTCCAGCTCGGTGGGGCCGGCCACACCGGTCACGGCGAGCCCGTGGGTTGCCCCGAGGAGGTCCCGGACGCCCGCGGCCATCGCCTCGGCCGCCTGCGTCGACACCGCGCCGCTGGTGGCCAGGAGCTCGGCGTCGACGCCGAGCAGCGACGCCTTGGCGTCGGTTGCGTAGGTGACCACGCCTCCCCGGAACACCGCGCTCGCGCCCGGGACGTCCGTGAGCCGCCCCGCAAGCAGACCGCCTGTCAACGACTCGGCAACCGCGAGCGTCTCCCCCCGGTCCGCGAGCAGGCGCAGGACGGTCCCCTCCAACGAGTCGTCGTCGACGCCGTAGAGCGCGATGCCGAGAGCGATCCGCGCCGCCTCCTCGACGGGTTCAATAATCTTGTAGGCTGCGGCCCTGTCGCCGGCACGGGCACTGATCCGGATTCGGGTCTGGCCGTTGCTGGCGAGAAAAGCGATCGTGGGGTTGCCGATCGGGGCGAGCCGGTCGATCTCCCCGGCGAGGGCCTGGGCAACAACCGACTCCCAGACGCCGGCTGTCCGCAGCACCCGATGTACCACAACCGCGGGTTCCCCGGCCCGGCGAAGCAGGTCCGGCAGGACCGACTCGGTGAACATCGGGTACATCTCGTGCGGAACGCCGGGCATCGCGTAGACCACACCATCCATGATCTTCATACGAATGCCGGGCGCCGTGCCCACCTCGTTGGGTAACGGCTCCGCGCCCTCGGGCACGTCCGCCTGCCGGTAGTTCATCTCCGGCGCCTGGCTGCCGGCGGCGGGGCCCTCCCGGGCAAGCGCCCGGAAGCGCCGGCGCAGCATCGCCTCCAGAAAGGCGTCCCGACGCAGGCCCACCCCGGCCGCTCGGGCGATTCCCTCCCGGGTCAGATCGTCCTGAGTCGGCCCCAGCCCACCGGTCAGGATGACGGCGTCCGCACGGCCAAGACCCTCGGTGATCCTGGTCGCGATCATCTCGACATCGTCACCCACCACTGTGGACATCCTCAGCAGCGCGCCCACATCGGCGAGCTGCCGCCCCAGCCAGGCCGCGTTGCCGTTGACAATGTCCCCAAAGAGCAGTTCGTCCCCCACGGCCAGCAGTTCAACCCGCATCGCTGTCCTCCAGTACCTCGTCGGTGAGCCGCGCCGGCCGCCGCCGCAAGGCCAGTGCCCGGCCCACATAGTCCAGACCCGTGACGACCGCGACAAGCACGCCGAGAGCCAGCATGACCGCCCGGACCGAAGCACCCGCGCCTGCCAGCGGCAGCACATAAAGACCGATCGCGCAGTTAAGCAACAGGGTCTTCAGTTTGCCACCGCGGCTGGCCGCTATCACACCACGCCTGATCACCCACAGCCGCAGCAGCGTCACGCCGATCTCCCGGACCGCGACCACGGCGGTCACCAGCCACGGCAGCTCGCCCAGCAGCGAGAGGGACACCAGCGCGGCACCGGTGAGCGCCTTGTCCGCGATCGGGTCAAGGATGATCCCGAAATCGGTGACAATGCTCCGGCTTCGGGCGACGTACCCGTCGACCTGGTCGGTGACCGCCGCGATCGCGTACGCGGCAAAGGCGGCCACCCGCCAGCCGGCGACGTGACCACCAGCGGCGAACATCAACAGCACGAAGACCGGAACGAGCGCAAGCCGCACGACGGTCAACGCGTTGGCCAGGTTCATCCGGCTGACAGCGGCACCCGGCTCAGGTGCGCTCACCCTGACACGGCATCAACGACGTCGACGAAATCAGTGATCAGATCAACGCCCTCCGTCGCCACCACCTTGGCACTCACCAGATCCCCCACTCGAAGGTCCCGGAGCGGCCCGGCCGGCAGCGCGACAGTGCATGCTCCGTCGACCTCGGGCTGCTGGTGAGCGGCCCGCCCGTGGGCCACTCCATCGGCGACCTCTTCTACCAGAATGTCGACGACCGAGGAGATCCGCCGCTCGGCCCGGTCGGCGGTCAGCTGCTCCACCAGGTCGGTGACGCGTTGCTGACGCCGGCGCACGGTAGCTGGGGCGACCTTGTCAGGCAGGTTGGCCGCCTCGGTTCCGTCCTCGTCGGAATAGCCGAAGACCCCGACCGCGTCGAGGTCCGCGTCGACGAGGAAACGCTCGAGGATCGTCACGTCCGCCCGGGTCTCGCCCGGGAAACCGAGGATCACGTTCGAACGCGCCCCGAGTTCCGGGGCGAATGCGCGGGCCCGCGCCAACAGGTCGCTGAAGGCGTCCGCACCGCCGAAGCGGCGCATCCGCCGCAGCACCGAGGGGCTCGCGTGCTGAAACGACAGATCGAGATAGGGAGCGACACCCGGTGTCGTCAGCATCGTCTCCAGCAGCGACGGACGTATCTCCGCCGGCTGAAGATAGACAGCGCGGACCCGCACGACGCCGTCGATCGCGGCCAGTTGGGGAAGCAGCTTCTCCAACGCCCGCAGATCCCCCAGATCCTTCCCGTAGGACGTCGAGTTCTCACTGACCAGGACGAGTTCCCGCACACCCTGACCGGCCAGCCACTCGGCCTCGGCCAGCACCTCCTGCGGGAGACGGGAGACATGCGAGCCACGAAACGCCGGGATCGCGCAGAACGCACAGCGCCGATCACATCCGCTGGAGATCTTCAACGGAGCGACCGGGCCACCGGCCAGCCGGTGCCGCGGAACCGCTGAGGCCGATCCCGGCGCCGGCGATCGACGATCGGCCTGCCGCCGGTCCACCGGAGTGATCGGGAGCAGGGTCCGCCGGTCCCGCGGGATGTGTGCGCTCGGCGTCTCACCAAGCAGCACCGCGTCCAAGTGCGCGCCCAGCGCCGGATAGGCATCGAATCCCAGGACGGCGTCCGCCTCCGGAAGGCTCTTGGCCAGCTCCCGGCCGTAGCGCTCGGCCAGACAGCCCACGGCGACCACCGCACGCGGGCCGTCGGCGCTATCACGCAGGTCGGCGGCGGCGAGCACGGTGTCGATCGAATCCTTTTTGGCAGCCTCGACAAAACCACAGGTGTTGACAACCACCGCATCGGCTCCGGCCGGATCGTCGACCACGCTCCAGCCATCGGCGCCGAGCCGCGCCGCAAGTTCCTCGGAGTCCACATCGTTACGGGAACATCCCAAAGTGATCAGAGCGACGCGACGGGCGGGGCGATCGGGCACGATGTCAGGCTACCGGGACATCGGATTACCAACAGTGCAGTCTCCCGAAGCGCCGATGCCAAGACGGACGGTGACAACCTGGCCGGGGCCCCCGCTGGGCCCCAGATTCCGGCCGTTGCATGACACGTCGACCGCTCCCGCGTTGCCCATTTTGATCTCCATGGAACGGGCTGCCGTGACCGTCCGGCTGTCACCGGGTTGCAGGATCTGTTGCAGCAGCACCCGCGCGCTCTCGTCTCGCACCTCCAGCCAGCTCGGATCACCGCGCACCGCCACGAGAACGCTCACCCCGGCCGCGGGAGCCGTCGGCGGCCGGGTGGAAACGGCCGGTTGGGCCGGCATGGTCCCAGCCGGCAACGATGGTGTGACAGTGGTGGTTGCCGCGCCCGGAACGACATCGGTGGAACGTCCGGACCCGCTCGGAGCCAGCAGAATGGCCAAACCGACCAGCAGACAAACCGAGAGCAGCGAGATAACCGTCGCCGGCCCTCGGCGGAAGCCCTGGCGGCCAGGCCCGCCCTTGGTGGTCAGTGGATCGAACCCCCGAGGCGGAAGCACCGGCCCCTCGGGCGGCCGGCCGTGGGTCTGATCATATTCGGCGATCAATGGTTCCGGATCAAGCATCAGTATGCGGGCAATGCTCCGAATATGACCGCGCGCATACACCGGACCACCACATCCGGTGAAGTCCTCGTTCTCCATTTGCTGGATCAGCGTCACGCGGATACGGGTCCCGGCGCTGACCTCGGCAACGGACATGCCCCGTTCGCCACGCGCCGCGGCAAGCGCCGCGCCCACGCCAGCACCGGACCGCATGGCCAACCTCCGCACCGGTCAGATCGGCAGTAGAGCCGAGTCTACGGTCGACAGCCGACAGCCGACAGCCGATCCAGAACGCTCAGCGCGACCGGCAGCAGGGGACGCGGCGTCGCGGGGCCGGGGCACGCACCCCAGCCCCACTCCTTGGTCCACACCTCCTGTTACCGGGCGCTCGTACTATCCATTACGCAACGTTGTCAGCAAACCCTCGAGTTCGTCGGGCACAACCAACACATCCCGAGCCTTCGAGCCCTCGCTGGGCCCGACGATTCCGCGGCTCTCCATGAGGTCCATCAACCGGCCCGCCTTGGCGAAGCCCACCCGCAGCTTGCGCTGGAGCATCGACGTCGACCCGAACTGGGTGGACACCACCAGCTCGACAGCCTGAAGGAACAGCTGAAGGTCGTCGCCGATGTCCTCGTCGACCTCCTTCTTGGACTCAGCACCGCCGGCAAACACGTCCGCGCGAAACGCCGGGGCCGCCTGTTCCTTGGTATGAGCGACGATTGCCGCTATCTCCTCCTCGGAAACAAACGCGCCCTGGATGCGAGCCGGTTTGCCAGCACCCATCGGCAGGAACAGCGCGTCACCAAGTCCAACCAGCTTCTCGGCACCGGCCTGATCGAGGATGACCCGGCTGTCCGCCAGCGACGAGGTTGCGAACGCCAACCGCGACGGCACGTTCGCCTTGATCAGCCCAGTCACCACGTCCACCGACGGGCGCTGCGTCGCCAGCACCAGGTGGATCCCGACCGCCCGCGCCATCGCCGTGATCCGGCAGATCGCGTCCTCCACATCCCGTGGGGCCACCATCATGAGGTCGGCGAGCTCATCGACGATCGTCAGGATGTACGGATACGGGACGTACACTCGCTCCGAGCCCGGCGGCGCCACGATCTCCCCAGACCTGACCTTGCGGTTGAAGTCGTCGACGTGCCGAACCCCGCAGGACGCGAGATCCTCGTACCGGTTCTCCATCTCCTTGACAACCCAGGCGAGCGCGTCCGCGGCCTTCTTCGGGCTCGTGATGATCGGCGTAATCAGATGCGGGATCCCCTGGTAGCTGGTCAGTTCGACCCGTTTCGGGTCGACCAGCACCAACCGCACCTGATCGGGAGTGGCCCGCGCCAGCACACTTGTGATCAGCGTGTTGATACAGGTCGACTTGCCGGCACCGGTCGCGCCCGCGATGAGGATGTGGGGCATCTTCGCCAGGTTCGCGACGACATACCCGCCCTCGATGTCCTTGCCGAGGCCCACCAACAGCGGATGCGGGTTGCCGGTCGCCTCGTCGCTGCGCAGGACGTCACCGAGTGAGACCAGTTCCCTGTCCGTGTTGGGAATCTCGATGCCGACCGCGCTCTTGCCCGGGATCGGGCTGATGATCCGGACATCCGGGCTCTTCACGGCGTACGCGATGTTCTTGGTCAGCTGGATGATCCGCTCCACCTTCACCGCGGCGCCGAGCTCCACCTCGTAACGGGTCACGGTCGGCCCCCGGGTGAAGCCCGTCACCCGGGCGTCCACCCGGAACTGGGAAAACACATCCGTCAGCGACGCGATCACAGTGTCCGTCGCGGCCGATCGCACCTTCGGCGGTGTTCCCTGTTGCAGCAGGGCCGGCGATGGCAGCGTGTAGTTACCTTCTGTAGTGGCATCCGCCGTGGGCGCCACGAAGTGCTTCACCGCGGCTGGGTCGGGCAGCGGAGCCGGCACCGATCCGCTGTCCCGCACCTTCGGTGCCCTGCGTGTGGTGCCCGTCGCGGGCACCGGATCGTCAGGCACCGCATGGGCTGTCGGCGCGTCGATGTCGAAGACGTCCGGGTCGGGCGCTTCTCGGGCGCGGCGCCCGCGGTTCGTCCGGCGTCCCGCCTCGGCTGGGGCCTCCCCAGCCGAGGCGACCCCCAGCAGATCGTCCACAAGCTGCCGTCCCGCGACAGGCGCCGCCCGGCCCCCGCCCGAGCGGTCATCGCGTTCGGCATCCGCGGGCGCATCGTCGATGAGGAGGGTGTCCCACAGCTCCCGCAGCCGGTCAGGGACCGCACGGATCGGCGTCTTTGTGATCACAAGAACGCCGAACAGGCTGAGCAGAAGCAGCAGCGGAGCCGCCAGGTAGGCGGTCACCGCACCAGCCAGTGGAGAGCTGGCGAGGAACCCCGCGAGCCCGCCCGCCCGTCCCATGGCGTTGTCAGCGGCGGCGAAGTCCGGAACTCCGCGCGCCAGGTGCACGATTCCCAACGCGCCCAGTGCGAGCGCGGCCCAACCGATCAGCACTCGGCCTCGGCTGTCCGGATCGCTGGGACTGCGGACAAGCCGCCAGGTCGCGCCCAGGCCGAACAACGGCAGCGGCACCGCGCCCACACCAACCAGAAAGTGCAGCACCGCGGAGATGGCCCGGCCGACCGGCCCGGCCGCGTGAAACCAGACCGCCGCCGCCGTGAGGACAGTGGCACCAAGCGTGGCAAGCGCCGCGCCATCCCGCTGTTGGGCTTTGTCGATACGCAGGTCGCGGGCACCACGGCCGCTCCTGCGCACCAGGCTGCCCAGAAACGCGGCCGCGGTGAGCCAGAGACGCGCCGTCAACCTGATCGCTTTTTGGACGATCAGCAGTGTGAAGGGCCTCCCAGGCGTGCGTGGCGGCGCCTTCGCGGGAGCTTTCTTTTTTCCGCTCGGCTTTCCGTTCGGCTTTCCGTTCGACCGGGATTTCGCTGGCGGACGCCGCGCGGGCGCGGCGCGGGGGACCGCTGTCCTGCTCTGGGCACGCGCGCGCGTGCCACCTGCCCGCGTGGCCACCCGACGACGGTACCGGTCTGTGGGCATGACATCGGGCAACCACGACCTTCCGGGCGCGTCGCCCCCGGCCGGATCAGACCTCGACAACAACCGGAATGATCATCGGGCGACGTCGGTACGTGTCGCTGACCCAACGCCCGACGGTGCGGCGCACCAGCTGTTGGAGCACACCGACATCGACCGTTCCCGACCGCATCGCTTCCGCCAACGCGTCTGTGACCAGCCCGCGAACCTGCTCGAAGGCTTCACGAGTGTCGGAAAAGCCCCGAGCCGACAGCTCCGGGCCACCCACGACCTTCCCGGACGCCGCGTCGACCACGACCATGATCGTGATAAACCCCTCTTCGCCCAGGATGCGGCGGTCTTTCAGGCTTGGCTCACCAACGTCGCCAACCGCGAGCCCGTCAACGTAGACATAGCCACACGGAACCACGCCGGTGATGTTCGCCTGCCCGTCAACAAGATCAACAACCATGCCGTCATCAGCCAGCACCACCCTGTCCGCGGGTACTCCGGTGGCCTCCGCGAGCGCACCGTGTGCCCGCAGATGCCGCCATTCGCCGTGCACCGGCATCATGTTGGACGGTCGGGTCGCGTTGAGGACGTAGAGCAGCTCACCGGCGGGAGCGTGGCCGGAGGTGTGCACCTTCGCCACCCCCTTGTGGACGACCTTGGCACCCCAGCGGGCCAAACCATTGATCACCCGGTAGACCGCGTTCTCGTTGCCGGGGATCAGGCTGGACGCGAGCACCACTGTGTCGCCAGCCTGGATCTGGATGGCGTGGTCGCGGTTGGCCATCCGGGACAGAGCCGACAACGGCTCGCCCTGCGACCCGGTCGAGATCAGACAGATGTTGCGGTCCGGCAACGCACCGACGTCCCGCAGATCGATCACAAGACCGGCCGGCACTCGCAGCAGCCCGAGATCACGAGCTACCCCCATGTTACGAACCATCGACCGCCCGACAAAGCACACCGAGCGGCCATGGGCCTCCGCCGCGTCGAGAACCTGCTGGACCCGGTGCACGTGGCTGGCAAAGCAGGCAACGATGATCCGCTTCTTGGCATCCCGGAACACACCGTCGAGCACCGGCGCAATCTCCCGCTCGGAGGTCACGAAGCCCGGCACCTCGGCGTTGGTGGAGTCGGACAGGAGCAGGTCAACGCCTTCCCGGCCAAGCCGCGCGAAACCACCGAGATCGGTCAGCCGGCCGTCAAGGGGCAGCTGGTCCATCTTGAAGTCGCCGGTGTGCAGCACCAGGCCGGCCGGCGTGCGGATGGCGACCGCCAACGCGTCCGGAATGGAGTGATTGACCGCGAAGAACTCACAGGTGAACGGGCCGAAGCCGCGGACCTGCTCCTCCCGGACCTCGATCATGGTCGGGCTGATGCGGTGCTCGGCGAGCTTGGCCGCGGTCAGCGCAAGGGTGAGCCGGGAACCCACCAGCGGAATGTCGCCGCGTTCGCGCAGCAGGTAGGGCACGGCACCGATGTGATCCTCATGGGCGTGGGTGAGGACAACCGCGTCAATCGCGTCGAGCCTGTCCCGGATGGCGGTGAAGTCAGGCAGGATCAGATCCACACCAGGCTGGTCCGTCTCGGGGAACAGGACCCCACAGTCGACGACGAGCAGCCGGCCATCGAACTCGAACACGGTCATATTGCGGCCGATTTCGCCCAGCCCCCCGAGCGCGACGATGCGCAGACCGTCAGCGGGCAGCGGCGGCGGTGTTCCCAGCCCGGGATGGGGATGGCTCACGCGGACCCCACCGTCGCGTTCACGTCCACGCAAAGGTCAACCCCGGCCGCGGCGAGGTCGACGCGCAATCGCTCGCGTTCGTCGTCAGTCGCGTCCACCAGGGGCAGGCGGACACCTCCGGCGGGCAGTCCAGCCATGTTGAGAGCAGCCTTCGTCATGATCACACCTTGGTTCCTGAATAGGCCCTCGTACGCCGGAAGCAGACCCATGTGCAAAGAACGAGCACGGACAGCGTCACCTGCGTCGAAAGCGTTGATCATCGCGTGGATCCGGCTGGCGGCGACATGCCCGACGACACTCACCACCCCGACGGCACCCACCGACAACAACGGGAGGGTGAGCATCTCCGTCCCGGAGTAGTACGCAAGACCCGTACGGGCAAGGACCCACGACGACGCCTCAAGATCGTCCTTAGCGTCCTTGACCGCCACGATCCGCGGATGCTCGGCGAGCCGTACCAGCGTATCCGTTGCCACCGATACACCGGTACGGCCAGGTATGTCGTAAATCATCACAGGCAGCCCGGTAGTGTCCGCGACAGCCCGGAAATGCGCATACAGCCCGCTCTGCGGAGGCTTGTTGTAGTAAGGGCTCACCACCAGCAGCCCGTGCGCACCGGCTTTCTCCGCCGTACTGGCCAGCTCCACCGTGTGCCGGGTGTCATTGGTGCCCACCCCGGCGATTACCGCGGCACGGGCACCAACTGCCGCGACCACCGCCCGCAACAACTCTTTCTTTTCCCAGTCAGATGTGGTAGGCGCTTCCCCGGTGGTGCCATTGACGACGAGAGCGTCATTGCCGGCGTCCACCAGATGGTTCGCGAGCACGGCGGCACCATCAAGATCAAGCTTGCCACCCGCGGTGAACGGAGTAATCATTGCGGTGATCATGCGGCCGAAGGGCGCTCGGGGCAACACTGACATGTCGGTCACCTTAGGGCGTGTTTCGAAAGTCATCTGTCCGGCTCGCTACGTCCAAGCGGCCCTTGGCCGCGTTCTCGGCCGTACCGGTACGACTCATCCGGTATCGGTACGGCCCGCGGCCCTGCCAGCAACCACCTGGACGCGACTCCCTGGCCGAACGATGACTTCTGAAACACGCCGTAGAGCGACCGGCAACAGGGGACGCGGGGCCGCGGAGCTGGAGCACGCGCCTCACCGCATCGCTGTCCATCCATCGCCGCGCGACGCACGGGCACCCCGGCTCGTCGGTCGCCACCCACCACCTCCGGTGGCTCCCTCCGCCGCCTTCCGATGCACGCACCCCAACCCCACTCCTTGATCCACACCCCTGTTGCCGGACGCTCGTAGTGCCCTGTCAGGCAACGTCCGTCTGAGGAACTTCGACGATAGGACTACGCCAAGTCGTCGGCATCCCGATGATGGCGGCGGCGCGATAATGACGGGCCAGCCGCTGGCAGGCCCTCGGGCGGGCGCAGCATGTTGCGATCTAGCCTGGTCCACAACTCGATCCGGCCGAGCCGGACAAGGCCGCGCAGACCACCAGCACGCCAGGAGTCAACACCCACACCCTGACCGTAGTTCTTCGGCATGCCAACCATCCCGTCCTGGTGTCGACGATCAGTTTACCCTCTCGGCCGCTACGCGGTGGTGTGCCAGCCAAACGCGGCCCGCGCGCCAGCCGTGACCGCCAAGGCCACCAACAGGACGAGCAGCGCGAGCTTGAAAGGCTCGAGCACCCACGCCGCCAGACTGCTGCGCTCCCGGGTCAGCAGCAGAGAGGCCGCAAACGACGACGGTACCGCCACTACAGCCACCGCATTGGTATCCAGGCGGAAGGGCAGCACGGACAGCCCCACCGTGAGGATCATCAAAATCAGGATTGCCAGGTTCACCCTCGAGACGTCGCGCGAGACGCTGAGCCCCACAAGCAGCTTCGCGCGCGCCGGACGGCGTGCGTCGGTGGTGTAGTACGCGTACACCTCACGGTTCCGCTGAAGGTCTTCTACGAACATACGTTCGACAGGCTGATTGTACAAGTCAATCACGGCCGAATGACGGATCTCAATGCTCGTGTCATCGGTCCCCACGCTGACGTGGTAGCTTCCCGGACCGCCCGGATCAAGATCTACCAATGCGACCGGGTTGACAAGCCAGTTCCATAATGATTGATCACCACCGCGCAACGGGCTCCACCGGTCCAGGAGCGTCCGCCGCTCCTCCTGCATCTTGATCAGAGCGGGCCGATACGGATCAAGCGTCACCGCCGCAAGCGCCTCCCAGCGCCGGCCGTACTCGGCAACCGTCGACAGCACCGGGACGGCCGCGGCGCCGGCGGCGCGCAACACGTGGATCCAGGCGACGAAATCGTGCAGGTACGACTCGATGCCGGCCACGTCGATGTCGCCGGGCACACGAAGATCACGACGTAGCTCCCCCGCGGCCAGCAGCAGATTGTCAGCGCTGCTCAGCAGATCGGGCGGTTCAGCCAACGCCTCGCACAAGATGACCTCGGCGGCCTCGACGATGGCGGCCCACGACCGCACCGTCGCCTCCGAGACGCCCAGCTCCGCCTCCTTGTTGAGATACTCGCATACCGCCCGCGTGCTGAGTGACACTCCGCGTCTGGGCACAAGTCCTGGATGGTTACCGCTGAATCGGCCCGGCCGGAACCGGGAGATCGCGTCGATGACGAAACGCGACGATTCCGACGGCGGATGACCAATACGCTCCGCCAGCCGGTAAATGAGATTACCCTGAGTCGTTATACTTGCCGGATAGGGCATCAGGTGGGCGTCCGAACCGCCCGGCCCGAGCAGATTGAACGCGACCAGCGCCCGTTTCGGCATCGTCGAGATCGGCAGCAACAGCGAAACCTCGTCAGGTAACCGGCCGCCGGTACGGGTGAGCAAGCCGCGCGGACCGGCGACAGCGGTCAGCAGCGGGTCCAGCGGACCCCAGTTGACCGACCGCTGCAGCAGACAGCGGTTCGCGCTCAGGACGGTGAACTGATCCACCACCCGGCGCCGGAGACCCGCGTACTCCACGGGCGGGGCCAGCAGGGTCGCGGTGATCTCGTCGATATCAGCGAGATCAATAAAAGTCGCGGTCTCACGATCGTCACGGCGGGTCCACTGTCGCCAACGCCCAGCATTGCCCTGGCCAGGGTTACCCGGTCCGGCGGGCGGCGATGTAGCCACGGCGAGTGACAATACCCGAACCGCTCAGACCGGCATGAAAGTGCCGGTCATCGTTGTGTTTCGTCAACGTCGCCGCATGGCGAGGCACTCGCGGACGCCGCGAGCGATCTCCAGGTCCTCGCGTGCCTCGACGACCAGTGTCCGGACTCGCGAACCCGTAGCGGTGATGTCGGCCTCGGCCGTGCCGGAAGCAGGCTCGGTGCCACGGTCTGCGCCCCAGGCGGTGCCCCAGGCGGTGCCGTCGTGGCCAGCGCCGGTGTGGGCCGCGTTGCGCTCGGGGTCAACAGCCACGCCGAGAAAACCGAGCCCCGCCACTGCGCCGGCACGCACCACCGCGGAACGCTCCCCCACCCCGCCGGTGAACAGCAGCGTGTCGAGCCCGCCGAGAGCCGCGGCCATCCCCGCGATCTGCGCGCGCAGGCGGTGCAGGTAGACCGCGAGAGCCAGCGAGGCGTCGGGGTCACCGGCAGCGGCGCGGTCGACGACCGTACGCATGTCCCCGGTGCCGGCAAGCGCGGACAGACCCGACCGATGGAACAGGGCGTCGGTCAGGTCATCCACGGACATGCCGGCCGATGTCTGCAGCCACAGCAGCAGGCCCGGGTCGACGGCGCCGGAACGAGTGGACATCACCAGACCGTCCAGCGGGGTAAACCCCATGGTCGTGTCGACGCAGGCACCATCGCGCACCGCGGCCAGCGACGCTCCCGATCCCAGGTGACAGGTGACCACCCGGCTGCCCCGGGCCAGCACCGCGGCCCGCTGGGACGCATAGGCGTGGGACAAGCCGTGGAAACCGTAGCGACGCACACCGAGCTGCTCGCGCCAGTACGCCGGCACCGCGTAGGTAGCCGCGGCCGGCGGCATCCGAGCGTGGAACGCGGTATCGAAGCAGGCGACCTGAACGACGTCCGGCAGTGCCGATCGCACCATGGCGAGCGTGGCCAGAGCCGCCGGCTGGTGCAGTGGTGCCAGTACGGTCAGCGCGCGCAGCTCCTCCGCCACCGGGTCGGTGACGACGACCGGATCGACGAACGCCGTGCCGCCGTGCACGATCCGGTGCCCGACCGCGCCGGGTACGCCGGACGCGCCGAGACGGGCCAGGCCACCGATGGCGGCGCGGACCCCGGCCGGCTCCGGCTGGCCCGCCCGCACGTCGAGATCAACCGATGCCAGCACGCTGTCATCAGGCCCGAGCAGCCGAAGCTTCAGGCTGGACGACCCCGCGTTGACCACCAGGATGTTCAGGAACTCCCCAGGGGCATGGTCATGCATCATCCTCCCCCGCGAGCGAGCTGACGGCGATCTCCGTTCCATCATCCAGGCTGGTCACCTGGAAGTCACCGAAAACATTCGGGGCGACCCGCTGAAGCTCACGCAGCGCGGCAATGGCCAGCGCCCGGATTTCGACGTCGGCCGCCTCGCTCGCCCGCATGGCGATGAAGTGCCGCCACGCCCGGTAGTTCCCGGTCACCACGATCCGGGTCTCGGCGGCGTTGGGCAGGACGCTGCGAGCGGCCTGTCTGGCCTGCTTGCGCCGGGACGTCGGTACCGCCACGTCGGCGAAGTGCTTCTCCAGCCCGCTGAGGAGCCTTTCGTAGGCGTCCAGGGCGGTGGCGGTGGCCTCCGTGAACAGCTCGTGCAACCGGGGATCGTCGGCGATGACGCCGGGCTCGACCACCGCGGCACCGCGCGCTGGAACATAACGCTGGGACAGCTGGCTGTAGGAGAAGTGCCGGTGCCGGACCAGCTCGTGGGTGAGGCTGCGGGAAACCCCGGTGACGTACATGGTCACCGTGGCGTGCTCCAGCACGGACAGATGTCCGACATCGAGGATGTGCCGCAGATAGCCAGCGTTCGTGGCAGTGGCCGGATTCGGCTTCGACCAGCTCTGGTAGCAGGCTCGGCCGGCGAACTCCGCCAAGGCCTGGCCACCGTCCGTATCGGTGGTCCAGTGGACGTCGGCCGGTGGGGTGAACTGCGTCTCGGCGATAACCTGCACGCGCATGCCCCTACGGTAACCCGGCGTCTTCCGCCCGAAAGAGGGAGCATCGGCACCGACCCGTGCTCTCGGTGACAGCAACGCACCGAACGGCCGGCGAGGCGGGCCGACCGTGGTAGACCAGGATGGACGGTCATCCCCCAGTCGATCGTCCCTGGCGGTCGGGGGTCTTCCGCCCCCCGTCAACCCCCGGCCGCCCATAGGCACACGGACAACGGCAAGGCCTCGCACGCGCTGGCCGGTCAGCTCTCCCGGCGGCGCAGCCTCGCCACCGCGTCGCGTTCCCGGGCGACGTCGGCCTGGCTCAGCGCCGCGTTGGTCTCCACCCGCACAGTGAGGCGACGGTCGGCCAAGCCTTCGTGCAACGCGGTCATCTCCAGAATACCGTCGAAGCCCATCCGGAAAATAATCTCGATGGGCGTGCCGGCCGGGAAACCCGGCGGAATCCCGGTGATATCCGCCTGCGCGATAATCTTCATATCCTCGACGCGGGCCGGCTCGGCACCGCCGCGCTGTTCCACCAGTTGCAGAGTGATAACATCCTGATCGTCGCGGACAGTACCGAAACCACGCCGGACCATCACGGGAAGCCGGTCATTGCGATGGACGAGGAACACCGCTGAACGTTCACCGAAACGGTCGAGCACGAGCACTCCGAAACCGCGGGATACGACGTTGACCACCTGGACCTCGACGGTGCGGCGAACCCGTTCGGCGGTGAGCCCGAAAGCCGCCGCGAGACGTCTGCAGGCGGCGGCCAGGTCCGCGGGCGCGGCGGTGTCCGATGTCGCGCCGTCAGTGAGCTGCCCCCGCGACACCAGGTCCGCGAGGACCAGCCGCTCGATGGCCTTCTTCTCCCCATAGAGAGCCGCGCCCTTGGCCACCGCGAGGTCAGGGTCACCCAGCTCGACCGGCACGCCGAGCTCCGCCCTGAGCCTGCGGGCCACCGCTGGCATCCAGGCGGAGCCCCCCGCCAGCAGCACCCGGTCGAGGCGGGTGACGCCGCGAGCCCTGGCCGCGGTCAGCACCGAGCGGGTAATAATCATAGTCCGCTCCAGCAGCCCGGCCGTCAGCCGTTCGAGATCATCCCGGGACACCACCGTCTTCAATACGCGGCCGTCGTGTTCGACCCCGACCGTCGTCTCCATCCGGTCGGTCAGGTCGCGTTTGGCCTGTTCAGCGGCCAGCAGCAGCGCCTGGGCCGCCACGGCGTCGGCCAGCGGGTCCGTGGCGTCCGGATGCGCGTCAAGGAACTGTCTGGCCAGGTAGCGGGCGAGCTGCTCGTCCCACTCGGAGCCGCCGAGCCGCTGGTCGCCGTCAATGGCAACCACCGAGATCCGACGGTCGGCAAGCTCGACGACGGTCGCGTCGAACGTCGCGCCGCCGAGGTCGTAGACGAGCGCCACCTCCTCCTGCGCCGTTGTGCCGGCGAAGGTCGCCGCCGCGTCGAAACGGGCGAAACCGTAGGCCAGCGCTGCCGCGATCGGTTCGTTGATGACGTCAACGACCGACAGGCCCGCGTACTGCCCAGCGAGCACGGTGGCCCGGCGTTCCTCGTCGCCGAAGTAGGCCGGCACGGCGATGACCGCGGCGTGGACCTGCTCTCCACCGGCAAAAGCCGCCTCGCTGACGAGCGCCCGCAGGACAAGGCCGCTCACCGCGGACGCGGACCACGCCCGCCCGGACGTCACAAACCGCCAGTCGTGATCGCCCATTCGGCCTTTGACCAGCGCACAGACGTCATCGGCGCGGGCGCGGGCAAGGCGGCGGGCCGGTTCACCAGTGACGTAGTCGTCCGGTCCGACGAAGAGCACGACGCTTGGCATCGCGGTCACACCGCCGGAGAGCGCAATCACCTCAGGATCGCCTGAAGCGTTCATCCGGGCGACGCAGCTGTAGGTGGCACCAAGATCAATTCCGTAGACGACGGCCGCGCTCATCCCCGAAACGTATCGAGATCACACAGTGGACTGGATGCGTTCCAGCGCGATTGCGTGGCGCATCGCACGGCGTCCCCGACGGGTGTCGCCGGCATCGCCGTAGGCGACCGCGAGTCGATACCAGGCCTGCCAGTCCCGTGGCCGCGCCTCGACATCGGCACGGCGGCGGTTGAAGACCTCGTCGGCCGCGGTCCGGTCGATCCGGCCAGACGGACGCCGCGGCAACGGTGCCGGTGGGCCATCCGGCCAATGATCATCAAGCAGATGGCGTCCCAACCGCCCAGCCGCCCGCCCGAACTGCAGTTCCCGGACAACGACGGCCACCCCGACGACAGGCAGCAGCAGCACGCCGACGCCGAGCCCACGGGCGATCCAGCCGCTCTGGGTGAGCAACTGAACGCCTCGCCATCCGATCAGCCCAAGGTAGAAGACAACCGCCACGAGCAGAACACCGACAGTTACCCGGGCTTTCACAGTTCGAGCAGGGCCGCCAAGCCCACAGTCAGGCCGGGACGCCCTGGAGTCCGGCGCACGCCGAGCAGCACACCGGGCATGAACGAGGTCCGATCGAATGAGTCATGACGCAGGGTCAAGGTCTCCGCGACACCACCGAGCAGCACTTCCTGATGGGCGACAAGACCGGAAAGCCGAACGCTGTGCACGGGAATCCCGCTGACCCGGGTGCCGCGGGCGCCATCACGTGCCGACTCCGTGGCATCGGGGGCCGGGCTGGCCCCGGCCCGCGCCGCGCCCGCGCCCGCGCGACCAGCTCCGCCGTGTGGACGGCTGTCCCGCTGGGGGCATCCAGTTTGCCGGGATGGTGCATTTCGATGATCTCCACCGACTCGAAGAACCTGGCCGCCTGGGTCGCGAAATGCATCATCAGCACGGCACCGACACCGAAGTTCGGGGCCACCAACACACCGAGGCCCGGCCTGTCCACGAGCCAGCCGCGCACCGTGTCCAACCGGTCGTTGGAAAAACCCGATGTGCCCACAACCACATGCAGGCCCGCGTCAATGCACCAACGCAGGTTCTCCATGACGGTGTCCGGCCGGGTGAAATCGACGACGACATCGGCATCGCGCAGGCTGGCGAAGTCGTCCCCACGATCTACCGCCGCCACCAGCGTGAGGTCATCAGCGGCCTCCACAGCGGCGCGAACCGTCGCGCCCATCCGGCCCCGGGCACCGAGAACACCAACCCGGAGCGGGTCGGCCGCCGGGCTACCGGCCGCCGCGGATACCGCGGTCACCGTGCGATCACGGACGTAAAATCATGGTCATCAAAGGGGCCGATCACGCCGAGAGCGAGTGGCCGGGCAAGCAGGTCGGCGGCGACGCCCCGGACGTCTTCGCGGGTCACCGCGTTCACCCGGGCAAGCACCTCGTCCACGGACAGGAGCTCACCGTGCATGAGCTCGCTCTTGCCGATCCTGCTCATCCGCGAGCCGGTGTCCTCCATGCCCAGCACCAACGAGCCTCGGCTCTGGCCCTTGGCCCGGACAAGTTCGTCGTCGGTGATTCCCGACGCCGCGATCAGCTCCAGTTGCTCGCGGCAGAGCGCGAGAACCTCGTCCGCCCGCCGTGGCGCGCACCCCGCATAGACGCCGAACAGCCCCGCGTCGGCAAAGTGGGACGCAAACGAGTAGACGGAGTAGGCAAGGCCACGCTTTTCGCGGACCTCCTGGAAGAGCCGGGAGCTCATTCCCCCGCCGAGCGCCGAGGACATGATCCCCATGGCGAACCGGCGGGGGTCCCGGCGGGACATCCCCACGGTCCCGAGGACGACATGCGCCTGCTCGGTAGGACGCTGACTGACCACGACACCGCGGGCATCGGGGTAGGCATAGGAGCCCCCGCGCACCGGGGCGGGAAGGTCTGGGCCACCCAGGCGGTCGGCGAAGGCCGCCGCGACCAGCGCGAGCGTACGCTCATGGTCGATGTTGCCAGCGATCGCGATCACCGTGTTGGACGGAGTGTACCGGGACCGGTAGTAGTCGGCGATGGTGTCGCGGCCCAGGCCCTCGATGGAGTCGATCGTGCCCAGCACCGGACGCCCGAGATCGGTGTCACCCAACACAGCCGCGGTGAAGACGTCATGGACGACGTCGCTCGGGTCATCGTCGTGCATGGCGATCTCCTCGAGGATCACGCCACGCTCCGCGGCCACGTCGTCAGCGGTTATCAGTGAGTTGCAGACCATGTCGCAGACCACGTCAACCGCGTCCGCGAGATCACCGTCGAGCACCCGTGCGTAATAGCACGTGTACTCCTTGGTCGTGAAAGCGTTCAGCTCGCCGCCGACTGCCTCGATCGCGGAACTGATTGTCAGCGCGTCCCGGGACGGCGTGCCCTTGAACAGCAGGTGCTCCAGGTAGTGAGAACAACCGGCCGTCAACGGATTCTCGTCCCGGGAGCCCACGCCGACCCAGATCCCGATGGCTACCGACCGGACCGCGGGCACCTTCTCGGTCAGCACCCGCAGCCCGCCCGGTAGCACGGCTCGCCGGACGGTGCCGGACAGCAGCTCCTCGCGAAGCGTGCCGGCCGGCACCAAACCCGCGCTGGTCGTACCCGTCTCTGTCACCGGAGGCGGTCAGGACCCGGCCGGGACGCTGTCCGCGTCCTCGACCACGGGAGAAAGGCTGATCTTGCCACGGCTGTCGATTTCAGTGATCTCAACCTGGAGCTTCTGGCCGACCTGAACCACCTCTTCCACCTTCTCCACCCGCTTTCCACCGGAAAGCTGCTTGAGCTTGCTGACATGGAGCAGCCCGTCCTTGCCCGGAGTGAGGGAGACGAACGCACCGAACGTCGTGATCTTTACGATGGTGCCGAGGTAACGCTCCCCGACCTCCGGCATCTGCGGGTTGGCAATCGCGTTGATCGCCGAACGGGCGCTCTCCGCCGACAGGCCGTCCTGCGCACCGATGTAGATCGTGCCGTCGTCCTCGACCGTGATCTCGGCGCCGCTGTCAGTCTGAATCTGATTGATCATCTTGCCCTTCGGGCCGATGATCTCACCAATCTTGTCCACCGGGATCTTGACGGAAATCACCCGGGGAGCGTGCGTGGACATCTCGTCCGGGCCGTCGATCGCTTCGGCCATGACATCGAGGATCGCCAGCCGCGCGGCCTTGGCCTGGCCCAGCGCGTCGGCAAGGACCGACGCGGGAATGCCGTCCAGCTTGGTGTCGAGCTGGAGCGCGGTGACGAACTCCCGCGTACCCGCGACCTTGAAGTCCATGTCACCGTAGGCGTCTTCGGCGCCGAGGATGTCGGTGAGCGTAACGAAGTCGTCACCTTCATGGATCAGGCCCATGGCGATCCCAGCGACGGAGGCCTTGAGCGGAACACCAGCGTTCAGTAACGACAGCGTGCTTGCGCAGACCGAGCCCATACTCGTCGACCCGTTGGAGCCCAGCGCCTCGGAAACCTGCCGGATGGCATAGGGGAACTCGTCCCGGCTCGGCAGCACCGGCAGCAGCGCCCGCTCGGCCAGCGCGCCATGGCCGATCTCGCGCCGCTTCGGCGAACCGACACGGCCGGTCTCCCCGGTGGAATAGGGCGGGAAGTTGTAGTTGTGCATGTAACGCTTTGTGCGGTCGGGGTTGAGGGTGTCGACCGTCTGCTCCATCCGCAGCATGGCCAGCGTGGTCACGCCGAGGATCTGGGTCTCGCCACGCTCGAACAAGGCTGATCCGTGGACGCGGGGAATGAAGTCGACCTCCGCCGACAGCTCGCGGATCTCGGTGACCCCACGCCCGTCGATACGGACGCCGTCAGCGATGATGCGCTGACGTACCAGCTTCTTCGTCAGCGCCCGATAGGCTGCGGCGATCTCCTTTTCGCGGCCCTCGAACTGGCCCATGACCTTCTCCGCGGCCAGTGAGCGGACCCGCTCCAGCTCCGTTTCCCGCTCCTGCTTGCCGGCGATGCGCAGAGCCGCGGCAAGCTCGTCACCGACCGCGATCGACAACGCCTCAAGGACGTCGTCGTGATAGTCGACGAACAACGGGAACTGACGGGCTGGCTTGGCCGCACGCTCGGCCAGCTCGCGCTGGGCCCGGCACAGCTCGCGGATGGCGGGCTTCGCCGCCTCCAGCCCCGCGGCCACCACGTCCTCGGTCGGTGCTGGCGCACCCGCGGCCAGCAGCGGAACCGTGTCCGGCGTGGCCTCCGCCTCGACCATCATGATCGCGACATCGGAGCCGTCCTCGAGCACGCGACCGGCCACCACCATGTCGAAGGTTGCCCGCTCCAGCTCGGCATGGGTCGGGAAGGCGATCCAGTTCCCGTCCACAAAACCGACCCGGGTGGCGCCGACGGGGCCGGAGAAGGGCAGCCCGGCGAGCGTGGTCGACGCGCTGGCCGCATTGATTGCGACCACGTCGTAGAGCGTGTCCGGGTCGAGGGCAAGAACCGTTGCCACGACCTGGATCTCGTTACGCAGCCCCTTGACGAACGACGGCCGCAGTGGCCGGTCGATCAGACGGCAGGTGAGGATAGCGTCCTCGCTCGGCCGTCCCTCCCGCCGGAAGAACGAACCGGGAATACGCCCGGCCGCGTACATCCGTTCCTCGACATCCACGGTCAGCGGGAAGAAATCAAGCTGCTCCTTGGGCTGCTTGCTGACCGTCGTCGCCGACAGCACCATGGTGTCGCCGAGATAGGCGACCGCGGCCCCAGCCGCCTGCCGGGCCAGCCGGCCCGTCTCGAACCGGATCGTCCGGGTCCCAGCCGCTCCGTTGTCGATAACCGCCTCAGTCGCGGTTGTCTGGTCCTCCACTCGAACCATTCCTCCTCTCCATCGGCCGGGTCCGCCTTGCCGAGGAGGCCGGCGCTCAGTAGAAGCCCCCGGGGGTTCGCCACACGGCGCGCCCGGACACCACCACCGAGGACCGGCGGCTCGCGCCGTCACGGACCCGGTCACACAGTGGAGGCGACATTCGCCTCCACATCCAGCTCCTACCGCCGCAGCCCGAGCCGTTCGATCAACGACCGGTAGCGGTGGATGTCGGTCTTGGCGAGATAGTTCAGCAACCGTCGCCTCCGGCCGACCAGCAGCAACAGCCCACGCCGGCTGTGGTGGTCGTGCTTGTGCACCTTCAGATGTTCCGTCAGGTCGCTGATCCGCCGGGTGAGCATCGCCACCTGTACCTCGGGCGAGCCGGTGTCACGCTCGACCGTGGCGTAATCGGACAAGATCTTCTGCTTGACGTCGCTCGGGAGCGGCACGCGAAACCTCTTCCTGTCTACGGGTGGATGCGCGCCCGGGGTCTGCCCCACCCAGGCTGACGGACACACCACACTCGTCTGGTGCCGAAGCTTACCAACCCCGCGAGCACCGCCCGCCCGGCTGAGATGCCGCCGACAAGGAGGTGATCTTACGGGTGGCAAGAACGTCCGCCGCTATCTGAGCAACCAGGTCGGTCACGGAGTCGAAGCGCAGCGTCGGACGCAACCGCTCGGCGAACTCGAAGGCAAGGTGGGCATCGTAGATGTCGTCGTCGAAATCAAGGAGATATGCCTCAACCCGCCGCTCGGTCCCATCGAAAGTCGGGTTGCTACCAATGGAGATCGCCGCGGGATAACGCTTGCCCGGCCACACCGCGTGTCCCGCGTAGACACCGTCAGCGGGAATCGCCGCATAGGCGGTTGTCGCGAGGTTGGCAGTCGGATATCCGATAGTGCGTCCACGCGCGTCACCGTGCACCACGATCCCCTCCACTCGGTGGTCCCGGCCGAGCGCGCGGGCCGCAGTGGCTACGTCGCCTTCGGCGATACAGGCCCGAATATGCGTGGAGGAGAGCACGTGGTCGTCCTCTCGCAGGAGCCGGACGCCCTCCACCGCGAAACCGTCAGCCGCACCGTCACGGCGCAGGGTCTCCAGATTTCCGGCGGCCCGGTGCCCATAGGTGAAGTTCTCCCCCACCACCACGGCACTCGGCCGCAACCGCCGCAGGAGCATGTCGTGAACGAACTCCTCCGGTGGCACCCGGCTGAACTCCGGTGTGAACGGCTGGACGCACAACGCGTCGACCCCCAGCCGCCCCAGCAGTTCCGCCTTGAAATCCGCGGTGGTCAACAACGGCGGATGGCTGCCCGGCCGGATAACCTCGGCCGGATGCGGGTCGAACGTGAGCACGGCCGCAGGCTGTCCGGCCCGGTGAGCCCGTTCCACCGCACGGCTGACGATCTGCTGATGACCGCGGTGGACACCGTCGAAGAACCCGATTGTCACAACGCCGCCGGGCCAGTCATCCGGCGTGTCTCGCACCCCGCGCCACCGCTGCACATCTGAAGCCTATCGGTGCCGTTTGCGGCTCAGGCACCGGCGAAGACCACCAGTGACCGGCAGCCGTCCGCAGCGTCGTGCGCAAGAGCGAGAACCTCGCCAGCCGGGCCGAAAACGCCGTACGTGCCAGGCAGCCCGTAAGGGGAAAGACGGCGGCCGTGAGATATCGCACGAGCGTCATCGGCATCCACCCGCCGGCAGGGAAACAGCGCGGCGACGGCATCCGGCAACGGGCGCAGTGCGCCGGCACCCTCCTCGGCCAAGGCCTCCAGAGTAAGCGCCCGCGTGAGATCGAACGGTCCCACCCGCACCCTGCGCAGGGCACATAGGTGGGCACCGCAGCCCAGCGCCGCGCCGAGATCGCGGGCGAGCGCGCGCACGTAGGTGCCGCTGGAACACCCGACAGCCACATCAAGATCACGACCGGTGCGGGCAAGCAGCTCGAACCGGCTCACCGTGACCCGCCGCGCCGCCAGGACGACCTGCTCACCCGCGCGTACCCGGGCATAAGCCCGTACCCCGTCCACCTTGACGGCGCTGACCGCGGACGGCACCTGGTCAATCGTGCCGGTGAGAGCCGCCATGGCCGCGGCGAGCTCCACCGCGTCGACCGCGACCTCACCCACCGCGACAACCTCGCCCTGCGCGTCATCGGTGGTGGTCGACTCACCGAGCCGGATGGTCGCGGTGTAGGCCTTGTCGGTCAGGGCGAGATGACCGAGCAATCGAGTCGCCCGGCCCACCCCGAGCACCAGCACACCGGTCGCCATCGGATCAAGCGTGCCGGCGTGTCCCACCCGCCGGGTGCGCAGGGCCCGCCGGGCTCGGGCCACCACATCGTGCGAGGTCAGCCCCATCGGCTTGTCCAGCACGGCCAGACCGTCCACCCCGGCGGCGGTCGCGCCAGCCATCAGCCCGGCAGTCTGGGCGCGCGGACCAGCGCGGCACGCAGGGCCTGCATGGTCTGCTCCAGCGCTTCGGTGGAGCTCAGCCCGGCCGCGAAACGGTGACCGCCGCCGCCGAGCTGGGTGCACACCGCGCCGACGTCGATGCCGCCCTTCGAACGCACCGAGACCTTCCAGGTGTCGGTGGCGTCCTGCTTGCAGACGACCGCCACCTCGGCTTCGGCGGTGGTCCGCACGATGTCGATCACACCCTCGATCTCGTCCAGCGTGAGACCCGCGCCGGTGAGGTCCGCGTACGCGCACCACGTCCACACCAGGTCGTGCTCAGGCTCCAGACTGGCCCGGCCGAGCAGCTCACCCAGTAGCCGCAGGTAGTTGAAGCGGTGCGTGTCCCAGACCGTACGAGTGATCAGATCATGCCGGATCCCGGTGCCCAGCAACCGCGCGGCCAGCCGATGGACATCCGGTGTGGTCACGCCGTACCGGAACGAACCGGTATCGGTGACCAAGCCCGTGTAGATCGCGACAGCCAGGTCATGATCGAGGTCGATCCCGAGGGCGTCAATGACCCCGGTGACCATCACGCTGGTGGAGGCGGCGTCGGGGTCGATCAGATTGATGTCCCCGAACCGTGTGTTCGAGGCGTGATGGTCGATCACAACCGTTCGCCGTGCCCTGGTCGCAACCCGGCCCAGCGCACCGAGCCTGGGCAGGCTTCCCGCGTCCAGCGTCACCACCAGGTCGGGCGTCGCCGGGACCAGGGAGGGCGGGACAAGAAGATCCTGGCCAGGCAGAAAGCTCAACGAGCGGGGCACAACGAACGGGTCGCTGTCGAACGAGACCGACGCCCTGGCCCCGAGAGTGTGCAGCGCGAGCCCCAGGGCGATCGCCGAGCCCAGGCTGTCACCATCCGGGTCAACGTGCGCGACCAGCAGGATGCTCTCCCCGCTCTGGGCCGCGGAGCGAATCGCCTCGACCGCACGCTCCCGCTGCTCACCGAGCGCATCGCCGGACATGGGCCCCGCCCGGCCCGTCCCCTCGCCCGCTGGGGGAACCGGGAGCAGAGACAGGTCGGCGAGGCTCATCGCGTCGGTCATCGCGGCGTGTCCCCCATCATTTCCTCGTCGAGCTGATCGGAACCGAACCCGTCAGCACCGGACTCATCGGCGTCCACACGCGGCTTACGGTACGGGTCGGGCTCACCAGCCGGCCGGGCACCGTCTCGGACACCCGCCAGGCTCGCGTCCCGCTCCCGCGCGGTCAGAATCAGTTCCTCAAGATGGCGGGCATCATCCGGAAGTCGATCATGAACGAAGGTCAGGGCAGGAGTAACCTTGACGCCGGTCTGCCGGCCAACCTGACTACGCAGCAGGCCCTTGGCGGACTCCAGCGCCCGCGCCGAGCCCAGCCGGTCCGCGTCATCACCGTAAACCGTGTAGAAAACGGTGGCCTCGGTCAGGTCCGGGGTGACCCGGGCATCGGTCACCGTGACCATTCCCAAGCGCGGGTCCTTCACCTGACTTTCCAGCGCAGCCGCGACCACCTCACGGATACGCACCGCGAGCCGGCGGGCCCGAGCAGGATCAGCCATGGCTTCCTCCCGTCATTCCGACCGCGCCACCGATCGCGGTCCGTCCATATCCTCGTCGGAATCCTCGTCGGAGAGGTAGCGCATCCGCGCCGAGAGCAGTTCTATCTCCGGGCGCCGCGAGAGCAGGCGTTCACACGCCTGGACGACCTCGACGCAATGGGCTCGATCCGCAGCGACCACGGCGAGCCCTATCTGCGTCCGCCGGTGCAGATCAAGATGGCCGGTCTCCGCCGCACTCACCGCATATCTGCGGCGGAGCTCGGCCACCACCGGCCGGACTATCGACCGCTTCTCCTTGAGCGACCGAACGTCGCCAAGGAGAAGGTCGAAAACTCCCGTTCCGGTCCACATCGTGCGCGTCCTCAGGAGCGAGGAACCTCCCGCTGCTCGAAGGTCTCGATCACATCGTCAATCTTGATGTCGTTGAAGGAACCGAGCCCGATACCGCACTCGTAACCCTCGCGGACCTCGGTCGCGTCATCCTTGAAGCGCTTGAGCGACTCGACCGTGAGATTGTCCGCCACGACCACGCCGTCCCGAACGAGCCGGGCCTTGGAGTTGCGGCGGATGATCCCGGAACGTACCAGGCAACCGGCGACGTTGCCGATCCGGGGAACCCGGAACACCTCGCGCACCTCGGCGGTACCGAGCTGGACTTCCTCGTAGACCGGCTTGAGCATGCCCTTGAGGGCGTTCTCGATGTCCTCGATCGCCTGGTAGATGACCGAGTAGTAGCGGACGTCGACGCGCTCGCGCTCGGCCAGTTCGCGCGCCTTGCCCTCAGCCCGGACGTTGAACCCGAGGATGACCGCGTCGGACGCGCTCGCCAGGTTGACGTCATTCTCAGTGATGGCGCCGACACCACGACCGATGATCCGCAACGAGACCTCGTCACCGACATCGATCTTGAGCAGGGAATCCTCCACGGTCTCGACCGAACCGGAGACGTCACCCTTGAGAATGAGGTTGAGCTGGGTCTTCTCACCCTCCTTCATCCGCTCCAGGATCGTCTCCAGGGTCGGGCGGCCGCGGCTCATCGCCAGTTCGGCGTTTCGCTCGCGTGCCTGGCGCCGCTCGGCGATCTGGCGGGCGACCCGGTCCTCCGGGACGACCAGGAAGTTATCGCCGGCGTCGGGGACGCTGGTGAACCCCAGGACCTGCACCGGCCGGGCCGGGCCGGCCTCGTGCACCGGGTCACCGTGTTCGTCGAGCATCGCCCGGACGCGCCCGAAGGCGTCGCCGGCAACCACCGAGTCCCCGACCCGCAGCGTCCCCCGCTGGACGAGCACGGTCGCAACCGGGCCGCGGCCTCGGTCCAGCCGGCCTTCGATCGCGACGCCCTGGGCCTCGGTACCGGTCGGGGCACGCAGGTCGAGGGCGGCGTCCGCGGTCAGGATGACCGCCTCGAGCAAACCGTCGATGTTGGTGCGGTTACGGGCGGACACGTCGACGAACATGGCGTCACCGCCGTACTCCTCGGCGACCAGGCCGTATTCGGTGAGCTGCCCGCGGACCTTGAGGGGGTCGGCGCCTTCCTTGTCAATCTTGTTGACGGCGACGACGATCGGGACGTTGGCCGCCTGGGCGTGATTGAGTGCCTCGATCGTCTGCGGCTTGACACCGTCATCCGCGGCGACGACCAACACGACGATGTCGGTCACCTGCGCACCTCGGGCACGCATGGCGGTGAACGCCTCGTGACCCGGGGTGTCGATAAAGGTGATCTTCCGCTCGTCCCCATCGACCTTCGCCCGGACCTGGTAGGCCCCGATGTGCTGGGTGATGCCGCCGGCCTCACCGGCAACCACGTCTGTCGACCGGATCGCGTCGAGCAACTTCGTCTTGCCATGGTCGACGTGGCCCATGACGGTGACAACCGGTGGACGCGCGGACAGCTCGATCTGATCGCCGTATTCGCCGCCGAAGGAGAGATCGAAGCTCTCCAGCAGCTCCTTGTCCTCGTCCTCGGGACTGACGATCTGTACGTCATAGCCGAGAGTGACGCCGAGCAGCTGCAGGGTCTCGTCCGTGCACGACTGCGTCGCGGTCACCATCTCACCGAGCTGGGTGAACACAACCTGGACGAGCGCGCCCTGATTGGCATCGATCTTGTCGGCGAAATCGGCAAGGGACGCGCCCCGAGGCAGTCGAATGGCCTGCCCGTTGCCGCGCGGAACCATGGCCCCCATGCGGGGAGCCTCCAGCCCGCTCTCCCACTCCTGCCGCTTCGCGCGCTTGGACTTGCGCTGCCGGCCAGGACGACCACGGCCGCCCGGGCCGAAGGCACCGGCCGTCGTGCCGCCGCGGCCCCTGCCGCCGGATGTCGGGCGGCCACCGGGACCGCCGCCGGGAGCACCGCCGCCACCAGGACGGCCCGCGGCTCCCGTGCCAGCGCC
>NZ_CAKJTR010000049.1:0-24516 GCF_917627355.1 Protofrankia sp. Cj3
CCGGCCTGGGCGCGACCGTCGCACCCAGCGCACCCCGGTCCCGCGCCCGGCGCCATTTACCGATGTGCGTGTCGTACAGCCCTTCCCTACTCGCCACACCCGATGGACTGATCGTTCTGTCTCAAACCAGCTTGGCAGAGAGGGCATCAACATGGGACCCCACCGAAGGCCAAACGAAACTCAAATGAACCTGCCGAGTAGCATTTGCCCGCCCACCGTGAAACCGAGCGACCGGTCTGGCTGCGGACTGCCTTCTACCCCTGCGACCAGCGAGAATCCGCCCTCCGAGCGCGTGGACGCCCACGGACGTGCAGCGCCCGCCCAGCAGATCTGGGTGCGGCGCAACCCGTCACCGCCGTGCCGACCCCAAATGCTCCCGCTCTGTGGTTTCATTTGAGGCATGGTCCAAGATGTGGGTCAGATCATCGAGACCTTGCGCGCGGCCGGCGGTGACTCGACCAACGTGGAGGTTAAGTCGGCTGAGGGCGGGCTGCCAGACTCCCTGGCCCCAACGCTCAGCGCGCTCGCCAACCAGCCCGGAGGCGGCACGATCCTGCTCGGCCTCGACGAGCGAAACGACTTCCGGCCGGTCCGCCTGCCGGATCCGCAGAAGCTCAAGCAGGGACTAGCCGACAAGGCTCGGACGTTCAGACCGCCAGTCCGCCTGACCATCGACGATGCGGTGTCCGAGGGCAGGACGCTCGTCCTGGCGCGGGTGCACGAGTGTGACCTATCGATGAAGCCCTGCCGGGTCGGTGGAAGCGGTGTGGCCTACATCCGCGCGTACGACGGCGACTACGCGCTCAGCCAGCTGGAGGAACAGGCTTTCCTCGCCGCTCGTCAGGAGCCCCGCTTCGACCGCGCTCCCGTCCAGGACGCGACGCACGATGACCTCGATCCAGAACTGGTTGACGGGTTCCTCGCCGAAGTGCGCCATCGCGACCCGATGGGAGTAGGCCGTTTCGGCGATGATGACGAGCTCCTCCGCCGTGCCGGCGTGACCGTCGATGGCGGACAGCCGACGGTCGCCGGCCTGCTCGCGCTTGGCGTGCATCCGCAGCAGTGGTTCCCGCGCTACTCCATCCGGGCAGCGGCCGACCCGCTGCCGTCCGATCCCGCGGGGACGCGCGCACGCAGCCAGGCCTCCATGAGTGGCGCCATCCCCCGGATGCTCGATGCCGCATTGGAATGGGCCGGGCGCACCTTCGACACCACGATCGTCTCCCTGTCCGATGGCACCGTGCACGACCGGCCCGTCTATCCACTCATCGCCTTCCGGGAGCTGGTCGCGAACGCACTAGTCCACCGGGATCTCGATCATTGGTCCGCCGGCATCGCCATCGAGGTGCGACTGCGCCGGGATCGCCTCGTGGTGGCGAACCCCGGCGGGCTATACGGAATCACCGTCGATCGGCTGGGCCGCGACTACGTGACCTCGGCGCGCAACGCCCGTCTTGTCGATATCTGCCAATATGTGCGGTCCCCGAAGACCGGCGCCCGGGTCATCGAAGCGCTGGCGACCGGAATCCCCACGATCACGGAGGCGCTCGCAGCCCAGGGCCTGCCGCCGGCGCACTACATCGACAACGGCATCCGGTTCACCGCGGTTCTCCATCAGAGCCCGACCAGACCGGTCCTCACTCACGCCGAGCAGCGGGTACTCGATGCGATCCATGACGGCATCGAGACCGCGAACGACCTGGCGGCCGAGCTCAACGTGACCGCCCAGTATGTTCGCAGAATCCTCCGCGCGCTACGCGACCGCGGCCTGGTCATGCAGGAAGGCGGACGGGGACGACGGACCTTCTACCGCCCCACGGACCAGTAACGCGTCTCGCGCCGTAGTGCCGACGTGATCGGTTCTACCCCTTGGGATAGTCATGATCTGGGACCGATCCGGTGCTTCTCGGCATCGCGGGCGGCCGGCTCCTGCAGCCCTTTGGCGGCCCTGGTCGGTTCTGCTGGTGGTGCTGGCAGATCAGGCGACGATGTCGTCGGGGACCTCGGCCGGCCCGGGGCCGGCCCGTGGGACGTCGCCGGTGAGCGTCATCCCCTGCTGTTCGAGCCAGCTGGCGACGGCCAGCTCCGGGACCGGCGGTGCGCCGACAGAACTCGATGCAACATCGCGTCACCCCATGCAACAGCCGACCCATCACCGCAGCTCAGGCGACTGGAAGCTGAGCGCTCCGGCGGACCGGGCGGGCGCGAAACGCACTGCCGCAGCGCAATCACAGAAACTGCCGAATGTTGCATCAGATGCAACACTGCCTATTTATGGGCGGGTCGTCAGCTGATGGCGCGGCGGGTGAAGAGGCGGGTGGCCTGCCAGAGGAGGAGGCCCGTGGCGGTGGTCAGAACGGGGTAGACGATCAGGAGGCTGAGGTGGGGCTGGTTGGTGACGGCTGCGCGGAGTCCTTCGCTGGCGTAGGTGCGGGGGTCGGCGAGGGCCAGGCCTTGGACCCAGGGGCTGGACGATGGTGCGGGTAATGAAGTCGGCGGGCTGTCTGCGGAGCACGGTCAGGTCGCGGGCGAGCGGCGCGGCGAATGCCGCCAGCGCCGGGGATCGTGGCGTGTGGGCTGCGGGAATAGTCATGACTCGCGGAGTTCCTTGCCGGTGAACTGGATGAAGACCGATTCCAGGGACGGAGGGTCGACGCGAACCTCACGCAACCGGGCGTGGCAGGCGTCGGCCGCGGCGAGGACGGCGGGGAGAACCGGCTGGCCGTCATCGACGGTGAGCATGACGGTGCCGCCGAGCGGGCGGGCGTCGCGGGTGGCGGGCACGTTCGCTACGAGCGCCGCGGCCAGCTCAGCCGGGTCGGGGCCGTCGGCGGTGACAGTGACGACGGTGCCACCGCGGATTGATCGCTTGAGTCTGGTCGGGGTGTCCAGGGTCAGTAGCCGGCCGTGGTCGATGATCGCGATCCGGTCGGCGAGCGCGTCGGCCTCGGCCATGTCGTGGGTGATGAGCATGATCGTCTGCCCGGCCGCCTGCAGGCCGGTGATGATGTCGTGGACGGACAGGCGGCTCTGCGGGTCCAGGCCGGTGGTCGGCTCGTCGAGGAACAGCACCTCAGGCTGGTGCATGATGGCCCGGGCGATCATCAGGCGCTGGGCCATCCCGCCGGACAACTCGTCGACCCGCCTTGCCGGCGGTGTCCGCCAGGCTCACCTGATCGAGCAGGCGGCCGGCGCGTTCTTCCACGACCCGGCCGGCCGGGTTCTGCTCGTCCAGCCCTCCTACCGCACCGACACCTGGCTGCTCCCGGGCGGAGCCCTGGACCCGGGCGAATACCCGTGGGAGACCGCCCGGCGGGAAGTCCGGGAGGAAGTCGGACTGGAGCTGCGCCCCGGCCGGCTGCTGGGCGTCGACTGGGTGCCCGCTCAGCGGGACGGACGGCCGCCGCTGGTGCACTTCGTCTTCGACGGCGGGCCGCTGACCGCCTCCGACGCCGAACGCAGCCTGCGGCTCCCACCCGACGAGCTGACCGCCTGGCAGCTGTGCGGCCCTGTGGAGTGGGAGCGGCTCCTTCTTCCGCGGGTGGCCCGGCGCATCCGCGCCTGCGTGGACGCGCTGCGCACCGGACACACCGCCTATCTGCAGGACGGCTGGCCGTCGGCGATCCCGGCCGGCTGACCGGCCCCGGCCGGGAGCGACAGCGTCGTCGATGGATGGGAGCGATGACGCGAGCGACGCGCAGGGCGCACCCGCAACGCGATGCCGCGTCCTCCCCTGCTGCCGGTCGCTCTCAGGTGGGCCTGATGGATCGTCGATGGCGCGGACCTGCGCCCACATCAACCACCATCCATCGGGCACGCGCTAACCGCGGACTGCTGCCGCCAGGTTGTCCGCGCGCGATGTCGACTCCCAGGTGAAGTCGAGCTCCGGACGGCCGAAGTGACCGTAGGCGGCGGTCTGGGTGTAGATGGGCCGCAGCAGGTCCAGGTCCCTGATGATCGCGGCCGGCCGGAGGTCGAACACGGTCGTCACGGCGTCCTGGATCTGTTCGTCAGGCACTGTGCCGGTGCCGAAGGTCTCGACGAACAGGCCGACCGGCTGTGCCTTGCCGATGGCATAGGCCACCTGGACCTCGCAGCGGCGGGCGAGCCCGGCGGCGACCACGTTCTTGGCGACCCAGCGCATCGCGTACGCGGCCGAGCGGTCGACCTTGGACGGATCCTTGCCGGAGAACGCGCCACCGCCATGGCGGGCCATACCACCATAGGTGTCAACGATGATCTTACGTCCGGTGAGACCGGCGTCTCCCATGGGACCACCCACCTCGAACCGGCCAGTCGGGTTCACCAGCAACCGGTGCCCCGCCGTGGTGATCTCAAGCGCGGCCAGCTCCGGGGCGACGACATACTCGGCGATGTCCGGCGCGAGCAGGGTTTCAAGATCAATATCGGCCGCGTGCTGGGTGGAGACGACCACAGTGTCCAGCCGGACCGGGCGACCGGCCGAGTATTCGATGGTGACCTGGGTCTTGCCGTCTGGACGCAGGTAGCCGACCTTGCCGTCCTTGCGGACGGCGGCAAGGCGGCGGGCGAGCCGGTGCGCCAGCGCGAGTGGCATCGGCATCAGCTCAGGCGTCTCGTCACAGGCGAAGCCGAACATCAGTCCCTGGTCGCCGGCACCCTGCCTGTCCAGCTCGTCGTCGCTCGAGCCGCCGATCCGAGTCTCGTGAGCGGTGTCGACGCCCTGGGCGATATCGGGCGACTGCGAGCCGATCGACACGCTGACGCCGCAGGAAGCGCCGTCAAAACCCTTCTTGGACGAGTCATAGCCGATCTCGAGAACACGCTCCCGGACAACAGCCGCGATATCCACATAGGTGTCTGTGGTGACCTCGCCCGCGACATGGACCTGACCAGTCGTGATCATTGTTTCGACCGCGACGCGGCTGTACGGGTCATCCTTAATCATCGCATCGAGGATGGAGTCACTGATCTGGTCAGCGATCTTGTCCGGATGCCCCTCGGTAACGGACTCGGAAGTAAACAGGCGCATCGCCACGTTCTGACCCCCTGGGAGATCCAGTCGATTCCGACGAAGTCTACCGACGGGTACTGTCGGATACAGCGATAACGGAGCCATCCGCGGGCGCGAGTCGAGCCGTGACCAGGTCGAGCACCCGGTGCGAAAGAAGATCCTTACTGGTTCGTCCGATCACCGTCTCGGTGCCGTCCGAGCCGAGCACCACCGCCGCGTTGTCCTCGACCTCGAACCCGAGCCCGTCACCGACCTGATTGACCACGAGCAGGTCGGCTCCCTTACGGGCGAGTTTTTCCCGGCCGAGATCGAGAAGATCAGCCCCTGGCCCGCCGGTCTCCGCGGCAAAACCGACGAGCAGCTGACCCGGCTGGCGCGCGGCAACCAGTTCGGCCAGGATGTCCGGGTTACGGACCAGCGCGACGGGTTCCGGGTCGCCATCCGATTTCTTGATCTTATGGGCCGCCCGGGTGACGGGCCGGAAATCGGCGACCGCCGCCGCCATGATGACCACGTGGGCCGTTGCCGCCTCCGCGTGCACGGCGGCCCGCAGCTGCGCGGCCGAGACCACTCGGACGGTGTGGGCTCCCGCCACCTCCGGAAGAGCCACGTTGGCCGCCACCACGACAACCCGCGCGCCCCGGGAGAGCGCCGCTCTGGCCAACGCGTAGCCCTGGCGACCGCTTGAGGAGTTGCCGAGGAAACGGACCGGGTCCAGATGCTCGCGAGTACCACCGGCGCTGATCACGAACCGGTACCCGGTCAGGTCCGGCATCAGCCCGGCTGCCGGGCCCGTACCGTTGGCGTTGGCGTTGGCGTTGGCGGCTGATCCTGCCCGCGCCAGCACCGCCCGCGCCAGCGACGCGATCTCCGCCGGTGCCGGGAGCCGGCCGGCCCCGGAGTCCGCGCCGGTCAGCCGGCCGACCGCCGGATCAATGACCACGCAGCCCCGCGCCCGAAGCGTCCCCACATTGGCCCGGGTCGCCGGGTGCTCCCACATCTCGGTGTGCATCGCCGGCGCGAACACGACCGGACAGCGCGCCGTGAGCAGGGTGGCGGTGAGCAGATCGTCCGCGCGCCCGGTCGCGGCGCGCGCGAGAAGGTCAGCCGTGGCCGGGACAACCAGGACGAGATCGGCCTCGCGTCCCAGTGACACGTGCGCCACCTCGGCCGCGCCGGCCCACACGCCGGTCGACACCGGATGGCCGGACAGCGCCGCCCAGGTCGGCTCACCGACGAACCGCAGCGCCGAGTCGGTCGGTACGACCCGGACGTCATGCCCGGATTCGGTCAGCTGGCGAAGTACCTCGACCGCCTTGTAGGCCGCGATCCCGCCGGCCACCCCCAGCACGACGCGCGGGCGACGCGCGGGCGACGCGGCCGGCACCGGAGGCGCGCCCGGCTCCAGGCCGCTCAGGAGACCGGTGGCAACGGCTCGCTGACGGTCTCGTGCGTCAGCAGACCGGCGTTGATCTCACGCAACGCGATGGACAGCGGCTTCTCCTGCGCGCTGGCCGTCTCCACCAGCGGACCGACATACTCCAGCAGGCCCTCGCCCAGCTGCGAGTAGTAGGCGTTGATCTGGCGGGCCCGCTTCGCGGCGTAGATCACCAAGCTGTACTTGGAGTCGGTCGCCTCCAGGAGCTCGTCGATCGGTGGGTTGGTGATGCCTTCAGGCTGTGCGACAGTGCCGGACACGGTGTCCTTCCGGAAAACGCGGGGGCGGCCAGCTCACGGCGAGCCGCCATCATGATCGGATGTGGCCAGGGCGGTGGAGAACCGGTTGGGCGCGGTTCGCGGCGGCCCCGTAGGCCTCGGTTCACAACGGTAATGCCCCCAGCGTAGAACAGTCCTCCGGCCGCCGGTTGACAGGCGTCAGCTCATGGCTGTCAAGAACACCAGGCGGGCCGCTGCCGCCGTCACGTCGTCGTTGACGACGACCTCGTCGAACTCCGCTTCGGCGGCGAGCTCGATGCGTGCCCGGTCGAGCCGCCGCCTGATCACTTCCGGCGGCTCCGTGCCCCGGCCGACGAGCCGGCGGACCAGCTCCTCCCAGGATGGCGGGGCGAGGAAGACGAAGCGGGAGCCGGCCATCGTCGAACGCACCTGGCGGGCGCCCTGCAGCTCGATCTCCAGCAGGCAGGGCACCCCTTCGGCCAGCCGCGCCTCCAACGGCGCGCGCGGCGTCCCGTACGCATGCCCCGCGAACATCGCATGCTCCAGCAGCTCGCCTGTCTTGACCATTAACGCGAACTCCTCGGCGTCGACAAAGCGATACTCCACCCCCTCGGTCTCACCCGGCCGGGGGGCGCGTGTCGTACAGCTGACCGAAACCCAGACCTCAGGATGACGCCGGCGCACCTCGGCGACGACGGTTCCCTTCCCGACGCCCGAGGGGCCAGACAGAACAGTGAGCCGCATCAACACACCTTAGAGCGCCCGAGGATAGGACTGTCCGGCTCGCGGCTCCCCGCATCCCGCCCGGCCACGTTGTCGTCAGTCGGCGCCCAGTCCCAGGGCGCCTTCCTCCGCCGTCTTGCCGGATCGGGCGCGGATGAGCCGCTCACTGATCGAACGCCCTATCCTCGGGCGCTCTTAGTCATCCTCAAGGCCTCCGAGCATGCGAAAAAAACAAGATCACATACTCTTTGGCCGCCGGTGTCGTGGCCAAAGGGCGCACGCCTACGCACTTTCACACCGCCGAAGCCCCGATCGTCACCGGCGCTTCCATCGGGTGCCCTGTCGAGTTGGTTGACTTACCTGGTTAGTCAGGCCATCCATGATGGGGTTCTTCCTCAACTGTGCACCCCAGCCAAAGGCCGGAAAACAGCCGGTACGGCGGCCCGGCGGCGCGAGGTTCCACCATTACCGGGACACCGCACCGAACCCACGACGGAGGATGTGCGGCACACCCTCGCCGAACGCTGGCAGTGCTCAGGAGCTGGTGAACTCCTGAACCAGCGCGGCACGCTGTTTGGCGCCAAGGCCTCGCAGCCGACGGCTGTCGCTGATCGCGAGCCGCTCCATGATCCTGGTGGCGCGGACACGACCGACGCCGGGCAGGGATTCGAGAACAGCAGCCACCTTCATCTTTCCAATGACCTCATCGGTGTTGGCTCTCTCAAGGACGGACGCGAGTGACACTTCCGCCTTCTTGAGCCGCTCCTTGAGTTCTGCACGCTGCTTACGCGCCAACGCAGCTTTCTCGAGGGCAGCAGCCCTCTGCTCGGGCGTCAGGGGCGGCAGGGGCACGGGTACGCCTCCTTCTTTCGGGTGATCGCGGCGCCGCGCAAACTAGCGAGTAACGGGCGTCTCGGTCCAGTCGGTAGCACGGGTACATCCACGGACTATTGTCCACAAGACCGTGCCCGGATGTCCGGATGAATCGCGTTGCCCGCGCCGTACTGTTTGCTTTCGGTCGCTCGCGGACCCACCGTACCGGGCAGATCGCCTCGAGATGTCCCAACCGGGGCCTGTGTGACGTCACACCAGGTCAGCGGCACCGTGACGGTGTCAACTACCGGTCACAAACCGAGCCGCGGCAGCCCCTGGATCACTCGATGTAATGATCGGGCGCCCCACCACAAGAAGGTCGGAACCCGCTCCCAGCGCCGCCGCGGGCGTTGCAATACGCGCCTGATCGTCGAGATTCATGCCTTGCGCTCGAACTCCAGGAGTGATAAGAGTCACACCGTTTCCGACCTCCGCGCGCACCCCTGACACCTCACGCGGGCTGCACACCACGGCCCGCGCGCCAGCGGCGACAGCCAGTGCCGCAAGGCGGCGGACGACGTCGGCGGGCGGCTCGCCGTAGCCGGCCGAGGCGAGGTCGGCAGCGCCCAGGGAGGTCAGCACGGTGACCGCGGCGACCTCGACATCCGGCGCGGCGTCAACGGCCGCCCGCACCATCGCCGCGCCTCCGGCCGCATGCACGGTTACGTACCGGGGGGCGAGCGGAGCTACTGACCGCATCGCCCCAGCCACCGTGTGGGGGATATCATGCAGCTTGAGGTCGAGGAAAAGACCGATCCGGTCCCGTTCGGCCGGCCCTGGATCACCCCCGACCACGTCCCACAGGGCGGTCACGATGCCGGGTCCCTCACGGCAGAACAGTTCCAGACCGACTTTCACAACGGCGACGTGCGGTGCCACCGCGCGGGCCAGCCGCAGCGCCCGCGGCCCGTCGGGCACGTCCAGCGCGACCGCCAGCGGCGGCCGCGACGTCCAGGCGGCCAGTCGTGCCCCCGGCAGACCCGTCATCTCACCACCCCCGTCAGGCCCGCGGTCCCCGGCAGCCCTGTCAGCCCGTCCGCCCGGTCGTTGTGGCCGTCGTCGTGGCCGTCGTGGCTTGGCCGGTCGCCCCCTGGTCGCCGTGGGCATGGGCGTCAGCGGGCCGGGCAGCCATGGGCTGAAGGCCGGCGGGGACGCGGTGGCGGGCGGCGGCACCATCGGAGCCGCCGGACCGATCCCGATCGGACCAGGCGGCGTGCAGGTCCGCATGGAAGCTCTGCAGCGGCATCACCCCGATCTCGCCGCGTACCAGGGCCTCGATACCCTGCACGCAGGCGGCCGCGCCCTGGATGGTGGTGATGCAGGGCACGCCGGTCGTCACACACGCCGTCCGGATCTCGTATCCGTCCAGCCGCGGGCCGACACCGCACGGCGTGTTGATCACAAGGTTGATCTGCCCCGAATTGATCATTTCAACGCAGTCGGTCAGGCCGGAGTCCGGCGCCGAGTGCTTTCCGAGCACAACCGCCTTCACTCCGTTGCGGCGCAGCACCTCCGCGGTTCCCTCGGTGGCATAGACCACGAACCCGAGGTCCGCGAGCCGCTTGATCGGAAAAATCATCGCGCGCTTGTCCCGGTTGGCCACCGAGACGAACACCCGGCCGTAGGTGGGTAGCGACGCGTAAGCCGCGGCCTGCGACTTGGCGTAGGCGGTGCCAAAGCCCGCGTCGATCCCCATGACCTCACCGGTGGACTTCATCTCCGGCCCGAGCACGGTGTCCACCCCGTGGCCGCTGGCGTCCCGGAACCGGCCGAAGGGCAGCACCGCCTCCTTCACCGCGATGTGGGAGTCCATCGGCAGCGTCGCGCCGTCGCCGTGCGGCGGCAAGAGCCCCTCCGCGCGCAGCTCGGCGATGGTCGCGCCGACCATCACCCGGGCCGCGGCCTTCGCCAGCGGCACGGCCGTCGCCTTCGACACGAAGGGGACGGTGCGCGACGCTCTCGGATTGGCCTCCAGGACATACAGGACGTCGGACTGCATCGCGTACTGGACGTTGAGCAGGCCCCGCACCCCGACTCCGTCCGCGATCAGCCGGGTGGACTCACGAATCCGCTCCAGGTCGGCACGGCCCAGCGTGATCGGTGGCAGGGCGCACGCCGAGTCCCCGGAGTGGACCCCCGCCTCCTCGATGTGCTCCATCACGCCGCCCAGGTACAGATCCGTGCCGTCGTAGAGGGCGTCCACGTCGATCTCGACGGCGTCGTCGAGGAAACGGTCGACCAGTACCGGATGCTCGGGGGAGATCTCGGTCGCCCGCTCGATGTAGGAGCGCAGCATCTGGTCGTCGTAGACAATCTCCATGCCGCGCCCGCCGAGCACATAGGACGGCCGCACCAGCACCGGGTAGCCGACCCGGTCAGCCACCGTCCGAGCCTCGGCATAGGACGTCGCCACGCCGTGCAGCGGCGAGGGCAGCCCGGCTCGGGCGAGCACACGGCCGAACAGGCCACGATCCTCGGCCAGGTGGATCGCGCGCGGTGCCGTCCCGACGATCGGGACGCCAGCGGCGGCAAGCGATGCCGCGATGCCCAGCGGAGTCTGGCCGCCAAGCTGGACGATCACGCCGACCAGCGGGCCGGCCTGCCGCTCGGCGTGGACGACCTCCAGGACGTCCTCGACGGTGAGCGGCTCCACGTAGAGCCGGTCGGCGGTGTCGTAGTCGGTGGACACCGTCTCCGGATTACAGTTGATCATGATCGTCTCATAACCGGCCGCCGACAGCGACATCACCGCGTGACAGCAGGCATAGTCGAACTCGATGCCCTGCCCGATCCGGTTCGGCCCGCTGCCCAGGACGATGACCCGCGGCCGGTCGCTGGCGACGATCTCGGTCTCGGAATCATAGGACGAGTAGTGGTAGGGCGTGGCCGAGGCGAACTCGGCCGCGCAGGTGTCGACCGTCTTGTAGACCGGCCGGATGCCGGCGCGGTGCCGGAACGTGCGGACCACATCCTCCTTGGTCCCGAGGATCTCGGCGAGCTGCGCGTCGGAGAACCCCGCGCGCTTGGCCCGCAGGATCCCGGCGGAGTCGCGGCTGATGGTCTCGGCGATCTCGTTGAGGTTGGCGATCTGTTCGACAAACCAGGGATCTATGCCGGTCGCCTCGGTGACCTGGGCCGGGTCCGCGCCGGCGCGCAGCGCCCGCTGCACCGTGCGCAGCCGCCCGTCATGCGGGACGCGGGCACGGCCCAGCAGCTCATCGACGGTCGCGGGCTCGTCACCGGCGAAGGAGAACACCGCGCTGGGCTGCTCCAACGACCGCAGGGCCTTCTGCAGCGCCTCCCCGAAGCTTCGCCCCACCCCCATGGCCTCACCGACCGACTTCATCGTGGTCGTCAGTGTCGGGTCCGCGCCGGGGAACTTCTCGAAGGCGAACCGGGGTGCCTTCACCACCACGTAGTCCAGCGCCGGCTCGAACGCCGCCGGTGTGGTGCGGGTGATGTCGTTGGGGATCTCGTCAAGGGTGTACCCGAGCGCGAGCTTCGCCGATATCTTCGCGATCGGGTATCCGGTGGCCTTCGACGCCAGGGCTGATGACCGGGACACCCGGGGATTCATCTCGATCACGACGAGCCGCCCGGTGGCCGGGTCCACCGCGAACTGGATGTTGCAGCCGCCCGCGTCGACACCCACGGCACGCATGACCGCGATGGCCATGTTCCGCATCCGCTGGTACTCCCGGTCGGTCAGCGTCATGGCCGGTGCCACTGTCACCGAGTCACCGGTGTGCACGCCCATCGGGTCGATGTTCTCGATCGAGCAGACCACAACCACGTTGTCGGCGCGGTCGCGCATCAGCTCGAGCTCGAACTCCTTCCAGCCGAGGACGGACTCCTCGACGAGCACCTCCGACGACGGGCTCGCGGTGATGCCGTCCGCGGCCATCCGGCGAAGTTCACCGGCGTCGTGCGCGAAACCGCTGCCGGCGCCGCCGAGGGTGAAGCTCGGGCGTACCACAACCGGGTAGGAGAACTCCTCGGCGGCGTCGAGGCACTGCTGGGTCGTCGTGCAGATGGCGCTGCGCGCGGTCTCACCACCGACCGACGCGACGATGTCCTTGAACGCCTGGCGGTCCTCCCCCGCCCGGATCGCGTCGATGTTCGCGCCGATCAGGCGGATGCCGTACCGGTCGAGGACACCGGAGTCGTGCAGCGCGACCGCGGCGTTCAGCGCGGTCTGGCCGCCCATCGTCGCGAGCAGCGCGTCGGGCCGCTCCCGATCGATGATCTTTGTAATCATGTCCGGCGTGATCGGCTCGACATAGGTGGCGTCCGCCAGGTCCGGGTCGGTCATGATCGTGGCAGGATTGCTGTTGACCAGCACCACCCGCAGGCCTTCCGCGCGCAGCACCCGGCAGGCCTGGGTACCGGAGTAGTCGAACTCGCAGGCCTGGCCAATAACGATCGGCCCGGACCCGATGACCAACACGCTGCTCAGATCTTCTCGCCGCGGCATCAGTGCCTGACCTCCCATCGGCATCCCCGCGCGTACGCCTGCGCGGGAGTATCCGGCCCGCTGTATCCTGCGCCGGCGCTCACCGGGAAGCCGCCATCAGATCGCGGAACCGCTCGAACAGATCGTGGGCGTCGTGGGGGCCGGGCGCCGCCTCCGGATGGAACTGCACGCTGAAGGCGGGCACGTCCAGGCAGGCGATGCCCTCCACCACACCGTCGTTGAGCGCCACATGGCTGACCTCGACCCGCCCGTAGGGCGTGTCGGTGACGCGGTCACGCGGCGCCCTGACGGCAAAGCCGTGGTTGTGGCTGGTCACCGAGATCCGTCCGGTCGCGGTGTCGGCAACCGGCTGGTTCACCCCGCGGTGGCCGTAGGCCAGCTTGTAGGTGTCGAAACCCAGCGCCCGAGCGAGCACCTGGTTGCCGAAGCAGATCCCGAAGACCGGGATCCCGGCGTCGAGCACCCGGCGCACGGCCTGGACCGCGTAGTCCGCGGTCGAGGGATCGCCTGGGCCGTTGGACAGGAACACCCCGTCCGGGGCGAGGTTGAGCAGGGCCTCGCCACCGGCGCGGGCCGGCAGGACGTGCGTCTGGCACCCGAGCGCGGACAGCGCCAACGGCGTCGACCGCTTCATGCCCAGATCGAGCGCGGCAACCCGGAACATCGGCGTACCGGTCGCGGCCTGCACCACGTATGGTTCCCGGGTGCTGACCTCCGGCGCCAGGTCCGCGCCGGCCATGCGTGGGCTCGCGCGCACCGACTCAAGCAGGGCGCCCGCGTCCTGCCCGGCATCGGCGATCCCGCACCGCATCACGCCGCGTTCCCGCAGATGGCGGGTGAGCGCCCGGGTGTCGACACCGCTGATGCCCACCACTGCGGCGGCCACCAGCGCGTCGTCCAGAGTGCGGCGTGACCGCCAGTTGGAGGCGATCCGGCTTGGGTCACGAACCACGAGCCCGGCAACATGGATCTTCGATGACTCGTCGTCATCGTCGTTCATGCCGGTGTTGCCGATGTGTGGCGCGGTCATGACCACGATCTGGCGGTGGTACGACGGGTCGGTCAGCGTTTCCTGGTAGCCGGTCATGCCGGTGGCGAAGACGATCTCGCCGAAGGCCTCCCCCACCGCGCCGAAGGCCTCACCGACGAAACCGCGCCCGTCCTCAAGCATCAGGCGTACCGCGTGGGTCCGGGGCCCGGCGCTCCCGTCCTCGAGCGCCGCCGGCCGCGCCGGATCGCCCACGCCGCCAGGAAGACCCGCCTCGTCCCAGTTCACCGCGCTGGCGGTCCGCCGCGACGGCCCGCTCTCCACGTCATTCGACGCGCTCTCGCTCTCGCTCCCGCCCACGCTCACCAGATGTCCTTTTTCATCTTCCGGACGACGTCCCCCAGCGGGGACGTGAGGGGATCAACCTGGGCCGCGTTGGCGGAGTACCCCGAGCCGTCCTTACCGGTACCGGCCGGGCCGGGCCGGGAGCCCGGTGGGTAGGCGCCTCCCGGCCCACCGCGTGACCCGGGAGAGTCAGTGGAGCGGGGCGCGCGGGTCACGACGGGTATCGGGGAGGTGCCCGCCGGCCGGGACGCACCCGGCACGGTGGCGGGGCCGAGCACCGGTGGGCTGTTACCCAGCGCGCCGGGTGAGCGGGCCGGTGGCACGCCATCACCGGCCGCGGGCGGTACCGGCGGGACCGGGCGAGTGCTCTCCGGCCCCTGGCCGGCCGTTCGCGGACGCAGCCGTGACACCGCCCGGCCCACCGGCCGCGGCCTGGTGACCTCGCCGTCGGTGGGCCCTGGGGCCGGCCCGATCAGGCCGTGCACCGCGCGCACCACCTTGGGCTGGCGCGCCCGGTCGTCCCCGCGCAGGCCGGTCTCCAGCTCATGACCGCCGAACGACCAGGCCAAAACGATGATGCGCCCGGCACCGGCGACCTTGCCGGCGTGTGCCCGTTCCAGCCGAGCGCCGCGGACGGCATCCCGCGGGATCCAGAACGGCTCGCTGCCCGTGCGGTCCACCTGGATCCCGTGCTCGTAGACGGTCACGTACGCGTCCGCGCGCCCGCCGAGCCCCCGGGCGGTGATGCGGTCGAGCCAGTGCCCGGCATCGACCGTCCCCAGGTAGAGGCCCTTGAGCGGCGCGGTGAGAACGGTACCTGTCTGGCCGGGGACCACGGGCAGATCGGGGAGGTCCTCCTCCTGCCGCTCAGCGCGGTGACGCCAGGTCCGGCGCATCCCGCCGACCGCGGCCACGAACAGCAGCAGACAGCCCAGGGCGAACACCAGATGCAGGCCCAGGCGGTCGGGACCGCGTTGCGGCGCCGTACCGGCAAGACCGTCGGCGACGGTGACGAGCGAAGCGGCGAAGGTGAGATGGTCGGTCATACGATCTTCCCGTCAAGCACGGTGGGACGCCCCCGCAAGAATGTGGCCTGGACACGTCCAGGCAGGCTGCGGCCGGCGTAGGGGGTGTTGCGACTGCGGCTGGCGAACGCGTGCGGATCCACCGTCCAGCGGGCCGCCGGATCAAGCAGGACGACGTTCGCCACGGCGCCTGGGCGCAGCGCCGCGGCCACGTCCCGCGACGCCTGGGGCAGGCCGCCGATCCGGCTCGGGGCGCCCGCCATCCGGTCGGCGAGCCCGGCCCAGTCCAGCAGCCCTGGCTCCACCATGACCATGATCGCGATCGACAGCGCGGTCTCCAGGCCGACCATGCCGGGACGGGCGGCGGCCCACTCCGTTTCCTTGTCCTGCGGGGCGTGGGGAGCGTGATCGGTCGCGATGCAGTCAATGGTGCCGTCGGCCAGCCCGGCGCGCAGTGCCTCGACGTCGGCGGCGGTCCGCAGCGGTGGGTTGACCTTGTAGACCGGGTCGTAGGAGGCGGCCAGGTCGTCGGTGAGCAGCAGATGGTGCGGGGTGACCTCGGCCGTGACCCGCCAGCCCTTGGACTTCGCCCAGCGCAGGATCTCCACCGAGCCCGCGGTCGAGACGTGACAGACATGCAGCCGCGAGCCCACATGCCCGGCCAGCAGCGCGTCCCGGGCGATGATCGCCTCCTCGGCGGCGGCCGGCCACCCGGGCAGGCCGAGCCGTGCCGACACGACGCCCTCGTTCAGCTGCGCGTTCTCGGTCAGCCGGGGTTCTTGAGCGTGCTGGGCGATCACCCCGTCAAAGGCCTTGACGTACTCCAGCGCCCGGCGCATGAGCACCGCGTCGGACACACAGTTGCCGTCGTCGGAGAACACCCGGACGGCCGCCGCCGATGAGGCCATCGCGCCCAGCTCGGCGAGCCGGGCACCGTGCAGCCCCTCGGTGACCGCGCCGACCGGGCGCACATCACAGTGCCCGGCGGTCCGGCCGAGCCGCCACACCTGCTCCACCACCCCGGCGGTGTCCGCGACCGGCTCGGTGTTGGCCATCGCGAACACGGTGGTGAAACCACCCAGTGCCGCCGCCCGGGTGCCCGAGGCGACGGTCTCGGCATCCTCCCGGCCCGGTTCGCGCAGATGGGTGTGCAGGTCCACCAGCCCAGGCAACGCGATCAGACCGTCCGCGTCGAGGACGGTCGCGCCGGGCGCGGACAGGGCCGGCCCGATCTCGGCCAGCACCGGGCCATCCAGGAGCATGTCCACCGCGGCCCCACCGAGCGGCCGGACACCGCGCAGGAGCCAGCGTCCGCCGCTGTCCACCGGATCTCGCACGGCGGCGTCAACGCGTTGCGTCATGAAGCGGCCTCCAGAACGAACATCGTAGGGAGTGCGGCGGCACAGACCACCGAGAGCACAGTCATGCCACCTCCCTGGTACCGCCCAACAGCAGGTACAGAACAGCCATCCGCACGCTTACGCCGTTGGCGACCTGCTCGACCGCTGTCGAGCGGGTCGAGTCGGCCACATCCGAGGCGATCTCCATGCCACGCACCATCGGCCCCGGATGCATCACCAGCGCGGACGCCGGCATGGCCGCGAGCCGGTCGGCGTCCAGGCCGTACCGGCGGGTGTACTCCCGCTCCGTGGGGAAGAACGCCGCCGTCATCCGCTCCCGCTGGACCCGCAGCACGATGACGACATCGCTTTTGGGCAGCACCGCGTCCAGATCGTAGGAGACCGTGACCGGCCATCGCTCGATCCCGACGGGCACCAGCGTGGGCGGGGCGACCACCGTCACGGCCGCTCCCAGGGTCGACAGCAGCCACATGTTGGACCGGGCCACCCGGGAGTGCAGGATGTCGCCGACGATTGTGACGGACAGGCCGTCGAGACGACCGAGCCGGCGCCGGATGGTGAACGCGTCGAGCAACGCCTGGGTCGGATGCTCATGGGTGCCGTCCCCGGCGTTGACCACGCTGCCGCGCACCCACCCGGCAAGCCGGCGCGGAGCCCCGCTGGCCGGGTGCCGGCACACCACCACGTCCGCGCCCATCGCCTCGAGGGTGAGCGCGGTGTCCTTGAGGCTTTCTCCCTTGGAGACGCTCGAGCCGCGGGCGGAGAAATTGATTACATCAGCGGACAGCCGCTTGGCCGCGACCTCGAACGACGTCCGGGTCCGGGTCGAGTCCTCAAAGAACAGATTGACCACCGTACGACCGCGCAGGGTCGGCAGTTTCTTGACCGACCGGTCCGCGACGGTCGCCATGTACTCGGCCGTGTCGAGCACGAGCAGGGCGTCATCCCGACCAAGATCTTCCGCGGAAAGCAGATGACGCATCACACGACCCACCTGGCCGGCATCCGCCAGCGGGTGCGGGCGCCGCGGGCCGGCCGAGAATGCCGCCGCCACCCGCGGGCGAGGCCGTTCATCAACCCGCCCCTTCCGAAACAATCATCACCGCGTCACGGTCGTCGGTTTCGACGAGACGGACCGCTACCACCTCCTGGCGGGAGGTCGGCATGTTCTTGCCCACATAGTCGGCCCGGATCGGCAGTTCCCGGTGGCCGCGGTCCACCAGGACCGCAAGTTGCACCACCCGGGGCCGGCCGAACTCGGCCAGCGCGTCGAGAGCCGCTCGCACCGTGCGCCCGGAGTACAGGACGTCATCGACGAGAATCACCGTCGAGCCGTCGATCCCCCCGTCGGGAAGGTCGGTGACCTCGAGCGGGCGGACCGCCCGAAGCCGCAGATCGTCGCGGTGCATGGTCGGGTCGAGCGAACCCACCCCGAGCTCGATGCCTTCCACCGCGCGGACCCGGGCGGCAAGCCGGTGCGCCAGCGGCACCCCCCGGGTGGGGATACCGAGAAGCACGACGCCGGCACCGCCGGAGGTCTTCTCCAGGATCTGATGCGCCATCCGGGTGAGTACCCGACCGATGTCCGCGCCGGAGAGGACGGTACGAACGGTGCCCTGGCCGGATGCCTCCGGACCGGGCAAGGATCCACCCGTGGCGGTTGTGGCCATGACGGTGTCCCTCCTTCCCCGCCTCACTGGACGGCCCTTAAAGGAGCGGTTCGGATGACGGTATCAGGCACCCGCACAGGCCCTTCGACCTGCGGGTACGCGAAAGGAACCACGACCGCACGCTCTTTGACGCACTAGATTGTCACTGCACGTTACAACCTTAGAACCCGACGCGCATGAACAGTCCTTTGTGGGGAAGTTCCCATAGCCGTAGCGCCTAGCGCGATCGGAGTACTACAGAAAGTGGTACAAAGAAAGAGCCAACACGACCCCCCTGGTGTCGAGCCGCAACCGGCCCGGGACTACTATGGGTAACCACCGGCGGCAAGAGCCCCGGTTCCAACTGATCGACCACGACGGGAGTGGGCACTCCGATGTCCGACTATGCGAAGGCGCTCGGTACTCGGCTGCGCGCAATACGCACCCAGCAGGGGCTCTCGCTTCATGGCGTCGAGGAGAAGTCGCACGGGCGGTGGAAGGCTGTCGTCGTGGGCTCCTACGAACGCGGAGACCGCGCCGTTACGGTGCAACGCCTGTCCGAACTTGCCGAGTTCTACGGCGTCCCGGTGGGAGAGCTCCTCCCCGAAGGCTCGACCGTGGCTCCACTCGAGCAGTCGCCGCGCATCGTCCTCGACCTGGAGCGTCTTTCCCAGGTGCCCAAGGAGCAGGGCGGCCCGCTCGCCCGCTACGCGGCAACCATTCAGAGCCAACGCGGCGACTACAACGGCCGCGTGCTCTCGATCCGCTATGAGGACCTGCGTTCTCTCGCCGTCATCTACGACACCTCACCGAGCAAGCTCACCGAGCAGCTTGTCTCGTGGGGGGTGCTGAGCCCCGACCAGAATCAGGAAGTCAGCATCAGCGAGTCCGCCTAGGGTGTGCCTGAGGCCGCGCGAGCATGGTTCCTTTCGCGCGGCCGGAGGCTCTCAGCCGGAGGCGCTCAAGGAGCGCGATCCGGCTCCGAGGCGCCAGAACGCGAGGGTGGTCCGCCGGAGGCTCCCGGCATCCGGCGGACCAGGCCGGGACCAGGCCCGGATCAGCGCTGGGCCGAATCTCGCCGGTCACGACCGGGATTTTCACCCTGGCTGAGAGCGACCAGCACCAACGGGCGCGGCGTCACCGGGCTGGGGCACGCACCCCAGCCCCGCTCCTTGAGCCAATCCCCTACTGCCGGGCGCTCTTAAGATCAAGAAGCCGCGCCAGCAGGCCGTTGACGAACGCGGGCGAGTGTTCCGTCGAGATCGTTTTGGCGAGTTCGACCGCTTCGTCGATGGCCACCCCGTCGGGGATGTCCTCACGCCAGAGCAGTTCCAGAGCGCCGATCCGCAGGATGTTGCGATCGACCGGCGGCATCCGCTCAAGCGTCCACTCCTGCGCGTGGTCGGACAGCATCCCGTCGATGTCGGCGAGGCGCTCGACAACACCTTGGACCAGGCTGACGGTGTATTCCGGCACCGGCGGATCGGCCTGCGCGAGACGCTCGGCAAGCGTGTCGGTGAAGCTGTTCCCGCGCATGTCGGCCTCGTAGAGGATGTCGAGAGCACGCTTGCGAGCCTTCGACCGGGCGCTCAGCTCGTCACCCGGCCGAGATAACGGCCGTCCCTGGTGTCGACCTTGACCTTCTCACCGGTGGTGATGAACAAGGGGACCTGGACGGTGGCACCGGTCTCCAGCGTCGCGGGCTTGTTGCCACCGGTGGAGCGGTCGCCCTGCACCCCCGGCTCGGTCTCCGAAATAATCAGCTCGACGCTCGCCGGGAGCTCCACGTACAGGGGCGCGCCGTCGTGCAGCGCCACCGTCGCGGTGGTGTTCTCCAGCATGTAGTTCGCGGCATCGCCGACGACGTCGGGCGGGATCGGCAGCTGGTCGAACGACTCGCTGTCCATGAAGACGAAGTCCGCGCCGTCGCGGTAGAGGAAGCTCATCTCCCGCCGGTCGACGGTCGCCAGTTCCACCTTCACACCGGCGTTGAACGTACGGTCGACAACCTTGCCCGTCAGGACGTTCTTCAGCGTCGTCCGGACAAACGCCCCGCCCTTCCCGGGCTTGACGTGCTGGAACCCGACGACGCTCCACAAGGTGCCGTCGAGGTCGAGTGTCATGCCGTTCTTCAGGTCATTCGTGGTCGCCACTGCGCGCAACTCTCCAGCCGGACCAGCAGGTTGGTCCGTTCGACTGACGGGGATCTCGGGAGAGTCTATAGCCATACCGAACAGCCGCCCGCCAGCCGAGGTGTCAGGCGCCGTCGCGCGGCCGGCGGGCGGCGATCGCCCGCAACGCGAGAAGGTACGAGTCGAAGCCCAGCCCGGTGATGGTCCCGGCCGCCACCGCGCTGATCACGCTGTGGTGCCGGAAGGCCTCCCGGGCATGGGTCTGGCTCAGGTGCACCTCTACCAGCGGTCCCCGGACCTCGGCGGCGGCGTCGCGCAGCGCGTAGGAGTAATGCGACCATGCCCCCGGGTTCAGTACCACCGCTGCCTCAGTGTCCGCGGCCTCGTGCAGCCAGGCGAGCATCGTGGCCTCGTCGTCGGTCTGCCGGCAGTCCACCACCAGGCCCAGCTCCGCGGCCTGCCGCTGACAGGCAGCGACAAGATCGTTATAGTCACGGCTGCCGTACACCGCCGGTTCCCGCCGGCCCAGCCGGCCGAGGTTCGCGCCGCTGAGCACCATCACCCTCACGATGGGACCTTCACGACCGGACTCCCAGAGCCGGGCCGGCGATCACCGGAGCATCGACGGCCGGGCCGCCGGCCCCACCACCCGCGCCGGACGAGGCCGGCAGCTCCGACAGCTCCCGGGCGACCTCCGAGAAGGCGGCCACCACCAGCGCCGGGTCCGGATCGTCGAGCACCCGCGGGCAGGCCAGCGCGTCGAGGACGACAAAGCGCAGCCGGCGACCGCGGCTCTTCTTGTCCACCCGCATCGCGTCCAGCAGATCCGCCCAGCGGTCCGCCCGGTAGGTCGTGGGCAGGCCGATACGTTCGAGCAGTTCGCGGTGCCGGTCAGCGGTGGCGTCGTCCAGGCCCGCCGCGAGCCGGCTCAGGGAAGCGGCGAAGACCATCCCGACGGACACCGCGGCACCGTGGCGCCAGCTGAAGCCCTCGACCTTCTCGATGGCATGCCCCAGGGTGTGCCCGTAATTGAGGATCTCCCGCCGGCCGGCCTCCTGCGGATCGGCCGACACGACGCCCGCCTTGACTCTGATCGACCGCTCCAGCAGCTCACGCTGATGGCGCCGGCCCGTGGGGTCGTCGTCAAGCAGATCGAGGATGGCCGGGTCCGCGATGAAGCCCGCCTTCACCACCTCCGCGAGCCCCGAGGCGTGCTCGCTCGCGGGCAGGGTCGCGAGGGTGGCGAGGTCACACAACACGGCCAGGGGGTGATGGAAGGCGCCGACGAGATTCTTGCCGGCATCGATGTCGATCCCGGTCTTGCCGCCGATCGCCGCGTCCACCATCGCCAGGACGGTGGTCGGCACCTGCACGACATCGACGCCACGCAGCCAGGACGCGGCCACGAAGCCGGCGAGGTCGGTCGCGGCTCCGCCGCCGAGGCCGATGACGACATCGTCACGGGTGAAACCGACCTGGCCGAGGACGTCCCAGCAGAAGCCGGCGATGCGCAGCTTCTTGGCCTCCTCGCCGTCCGGGACCTCGATCGCGTGGGCCTCGACCGTGGCCGTCGCCCGCAGGTCCGCGACCACGGCGTCCGCGGTCGCCCGCAGCGCCCGCGGATGGATCACCGCGGCCCGGGTCCGCCCGGCCACCAGATCGGCGAGGTCGCCGAGCAGACCCTCACCGACGACGACCTCGTACGGCCGCACGCCGTCCGGAGCGACCTCCAGCCGGGTTACCGGCGCCACCGTCACGGCCTGACCACCGCCTGTTCGACCAACTCGACTACCTCCTCGGGTGTGCGGCCCGCGGTGTCCACCACCACAGCCGCGACTTCGGCATACAACGGCGCGCGTGCCCGCAGCATCGCCGCGATCCTGGTACGCGGGGCCTCGACGAGCAGCGGGCGGTCCCGGGCGAGCCCCACCCGCGCCACCGCGTCGCTGACCCCGACGTCGAGGTGGACGACCCGCTGGCCGCGTAGCGACGCCCGCGTCGCCGCGTCCAGCACCGCGCCACCACCCAGTGCGAGGACACCGTCATGCCCGGTCAGAGCGCGCGCGACCGCATCCCGTTCCAGCGCACGGAACGCCTCCTCACCGCGCTCGACGAAGATGTCGGCAACCGGCATCCCGGCCCGCAGCTCCACATCCGTGTCCGTGTCACGGAAGCTCGTACCGAGCCGCCGCGCGAGCAGCTGCCCCACCGTGGTCTTCCCGGAGCCGGGCGGGCCCACCAGCACCACGAGCGGCCGCCGTCCGCCCTCGACAGCGACGATCATACCGGCTCCGACCTGATGACCAGCGACTGCACGTACATCTCACAGTTGCGCCGGGACTCCGCCACCGAGTCGCCACCGAACTTCTCCACCGCCGCGTCGGCGAGCACGAGCGCGACCATGGCCTCGGCGACGACCCCCGCCGCGGGTACCGCGCACACATCCGAACGCTGCGCGATCGCGACCGCCTGTTCCCCGGTGGCGACGTCGATCGTGGCCAGCGGCCGGGACAACGTCGAGATCGGCTTCATGGCCGCCCGGACCCGCAGCGGCTCGCCGGTGGTCATCCCGCCCTCGATGCCGCCGGCACGGTCGCTGGCCCGGCGCACCCGATACGGCCCGCCCGGCGTCCCGTCGGTGGGCAGCCGTTCGATCTCGTCGTGGGCCTGCGACCCCCGCCGCCGGGCTGTGGTGAAACCGTCACCGAACTCCACCCCCTTGATCGCCTGGATGCCCATGAGCTCACCGGCGATCCGGGCGTCGAGGCGACGATCACCATGGACGTAGCTGCCCAGCCCGGGTGGACAGCCGTAGGCCAGGACCTCGACGATCCCACCGAGGGTGTCGGCATCCCGGCGGGCGGCGTCGATCTCGGCGACCATCCGCAGGCTCGTCGCCGGGTCGGCGCAGCGGACCGGGTCGGCGTCCACCACGTCCATGGTCATCGGCTGCGGTGCTGGCGAGCCGGGCGGTACCGCCACCCCGCCGATCGCCACCACATGGGAGACGACCTCAATGCCGTACGCCTGGCGGAGCAGGGCCTTCGCGACGGTCCCGAGGGCGACGCGCGCCGCGGTCTCCCGGGCGCTGGCCCGCTCGAGCACGGGCCGGGCGTCGGCGAACCCGTACTTCTGCATCCCGGCCAGATCCGCGTGACCAGGCCGCGGACGGGTCAGCGGAGCGTTTCGGGCCAGCCCCGCCAGCTCCGCGCTGTCGATCGGATCCGGCGCCATGACCTGACGCCACCTGGGCCACTCGGTGTTGCGGACGACGACGCTGACCGGGCCGCCCAGGGTGCGGCCGTGGCGCACTCCCCCCAGCAGCTCGACCTCGTCACGCTCAAAGCTCATCCGTGCGCCGCGGCCGTGACCGAGCCGGCGGCGGGCGAGCTCGTCGGCGATCTGAGTGCTGGATACCCCTATCCCGGCCGGCAGCCCCTCGATGGTTGCCACCAGGGCCGGGCCGTGCGACTCCCCAGCAGTCAACCAGCGCAGCATGCACCCAGTCTTCCATGCGGGCCGGCCATCGACGGCGGGCCGGTCATGGCGGGCGGGCCGGTCATGGCCGCGCGGGCCAACCGACGATCGCGACGAAGGCGCCCGCGAGCAGGAACGGCCCGTACGCGATGCGCGCGCTCAGGCTGGCGCGCCTGGTCACCAGCAGGAGCAGTGCCCACATCCCGGCCAGCGTCATCCCCACCACGAACCCGGTGAGGACGGCCGAGGCGCCAAGCCACCCGAGGGCGCCGCCGAGCAGGCCGGCCAGCTTCACGTCGCCGAACCCCAGGCCGGCGCCGGGCAACGCCCACAGCCCCGCGGACACCACGGACACGACCGCGGCGGCGAGGAGACCGCGCCACCATCGTCCCAGGTCCCCGTCCACGACGGCCGCGAGCCCGAACAGCGCGGCCAGGATCGGATAGGACGGCAGGGTGATCGCGTCAGGCAGCCGATGAACCCTGATGTCGATGACGGCAAGCAGCACTCCCGTCACCCCCAGATAGGCGTATGCCGGCAGCCAACTGACATGATCGTTTAATGCGGCCGCGAACGCGGCGACCACCACGCCGGTGAGCACGCCCAGCGACCAGCCGGTGGGCACCGGTGTCCGGATCCGCTCACCGTCGACCGGCTCGAAGGCGCCCACCAACGCGGGAAGCGCCGGGACGACACACAGCGCGGCAAGGACGATCACTATGCTGGACGCGGTTCCCAGCACGTTCACGGGGGTGGCCCGCCGCCGGGCGCGGCCGACACCGATGCCGACACCGATGCC
>NZ_CAKJTR010000049.1:24996-31160 GCF_917627355.1 Protofrankia sp. Cj3
CCAGGTCATCGGTCGCGCCGGCCGGAGTGGTCGCAAGGACGATGTCGGCGTCCGCGAGCGAACCCGGCCCGCCCAGACACGTGCGCACACCCGGACCCGACGCCCCCCACCGGTGGACCGTGACGCCGAGCCCGAGCGCGCCACCGAGGTCGACCAGGGGCGCCGCCGCCGCCGGCCGGCGGGCGACCAGGTCCACCCGGGTGGCACCGAGCTGGGCCAACGCGCCGAGGGCGGCCCGAGCGGTTCCCCCCGCACCGAGAATCAGGGGGCTGCTCGGCGCCACGCCGTCACCGAGAACCTGGGTGACGGCGTGGGCGATGCCCATGACATCGGTGTTGAACCCGGCCAGCCGCACCGGTGTGCCAGCGGCCGCGGTACCGGCTGGGTCCTGGCGGACGACAACGGTGTTGGCCGCGCCGAGAAGCGCCGCGGTGGCGTCGAGCGTGTCGAGCAGCCCCAGGACGGCCGTCTTCAGCGGCATGGTGAGCGACAGGCCCACCCAGCCCGGCTCCGTGCGCACCCGGTGGAGCGCCTGCGCCAGCGCGCCCTCGTCACACTCGACGGCCGGGTAGTCCCAGTCGAGCCCGAGCTCGGCATAAGCGGCCGCGTGCATAACCGGTGACAGCGAATGAGCGACCGGCATGCCAAGGACGGCGGCCCGCCGACGGGTCACGACCCGCCCTCGGAACGGTAGCGGGCGAGCGCCTCCTGCCACTCCTTGTCCGTAGTGGCGAAAATCGTCACATTCGACTTCGGCAGCGACACGAAGTACATCCACGGCCCCGCGGCCGGATGCAGCGCGGACTCCAGCGCCCACCTGCCGGGGTTGGCGATGGCACCGGGAGGCAGACCGGCCACCTTGCGGGTGTTGTAGGGGTTGCTGGCGTTCAGCTGCCCCTGCGTCAGCGGGCCCTCGTACTCGTCGAGCGCGTACCGGGTGGTCGAGTCGAGATCCAGGCGGCGGAAGGCACCGGAGGTGTCAGCGAGCCGGTTGTAGATGACCCGCGCGACCTTCGGCCCCTCATCGGGGTTTTTCACCTCACGCTCGATGATGGACGCGACAGTGATGATGTCCTGCGGAGTACGGCCCAGCGCGGCCGCGCCGGCCGGGATGTCAAGCGACGCGGTCTCCGCCTTGAAACGGTCGACGAACATCTTGACGGTGACCGCCAGGGACGCGCCTGGCTGCAGGTCGTAGGTGAACGGGTACAGATAGCCCTCAACCCCGCTGGCATACGGCGGGAGCTGGAGCTCGCCCGGGTTCTTCACGACGGCCTCCAGGGCCGAAAGCGGCTGGCCGGTACGGTCCGCGAGTGCCGTGAGCACCTGCCGGGTGGTCATGCCCTCGGCGATGGTGAGCCGGAACAGCGCGTGTGACCTGGCATCGAGCAGCGCGGTGAGCGCGTCGACCGCGCGCAGCCGCTGCTTGACCTTGTAGAAACCGGGCTGGATCGACCGTGAGCGCTCATCGGCCGCGGCCGCGTTGACGAAGGCAGCCGGGGTCCGCACGACATCCGCCGACGCCAGCACCCGCGCGATATCACGGGCGGTCGACCCGGCCTGGATCTGGATGATGACCGAGCCGTCACCTGGTCCGGCGTAGTCAGCGGCCGACTCGCCCTTCGCGATGCGCCCGATCACCTTCCCCGCGCCGTAAATTCCGCCACCGAGCATTCCGGCTACAACGACCAGGATCGCGATAAGCTTCGGAACGGCGGCAGGTCGTCGCCGGCCGGCCCGGTTACGCCTGCCGCGGTGACGGTTGTTCGACCCGACGCCGCTGGGCGCACCGCCGCTCGGCGCGTCGCCCAGCAACTCGTCGAGATCGTCGCTGATCACGTGCTGTCCGCGGAACGGTCCGACCTCGGTCTCGCAGGGCGTTGGGGTGCGCGCATAGCGCCATCGTCCACCAATGGGCCAGCGGATGGTGGGGATATGGCGTCCGCGGTACCTCCGTCCGGAGGGGCGTCCAGCACGGACTGCAGGATCTGCACCGCTGCCTCCTGATCAACAACTCCACGACGAGCTCGGGCACGCATGCCACGTTCAGCCATCCGGCGGTGGGCCACGACCGTGGTCATCCGCTCGTCGGCGAGCCGTACCGGGACAGGGGCCACCCGCGCCGCGAGAAGATCGGCATAGGCGCGCGCCTGGCGCGCCGCTGGCCCCTCAGCACCGGACAACCGCGCCGGCAGGCCCACGACGACCGCCACCGCCTGACGATCCCGAATAATAATTGCAAGCTCATCAAGATCGCGGTGTGTCCGGGGATCGCGCCGTAAGGTCGTCACCGGAAAGGCGAGCCTCGCGTCAGGATCGCTGGCGGCGATTCCCACCCGTACGGTGCCCACGTCCACGCCCACCCACACGCCCGTCCGGCGGGTCACCGGACGCCCCCGGACCTCCGGGGCTGGGGGCCGCTGAGGTCAGCGGAGGTGGGCATCCGGAGCGTCCGGAGAATCCGGGGCCTCCGGGGCGTCGAGGCCGTCGTCATCGCCGATCCCGAGGGCGTGGCGAAGCTCAACCTCCCGCTCCGCCATGCCCTCCTGGACGTCCGTCACGAACTCCCGCACCGACTGCGCGAAAGAACCGGCCAGGTGCTGTGGGGTGAGCGTGGACACCGCGCGGGCGGCCCGCCGGACGGTGACAACGCCGGCGGCCGCGCCAAGGGCGATGTAGAACATCCGGGGCATTACGCGCTCCTGCTCTCGGCGCCAGCCACCTGCGCACCAGCCACCCCGGTCACCTGCGCGCCGGGTATCTGGCCACCGGTCGCGTCAGCCCGCCGGGCGGTCCGCCGGGACGCGCGGTCAGCCCTGATCTCCGCGGTCACCCGCGACTCGATGTCGGCGCGGGTCCGCTTGGCCGCCGCCCGCCGGACCCCGTAGGTGAAGGCCGCGACCCGGACGATCGGACCACCGAGCGTCGCCGCGAACAACGACGTGAGCGAGGAGATGTTCGTCGAGATCGACTGCACATTCGCCGTGATCGCGTCGACTCGGTCAAGCTCCTTGTTCACGTGGCTGAGGGCAAGGTTCACCTCGTCCACGGTTGTGCCCGCCTGCCGAACGCGCGCGGTGCCCTCGTCGATGGCAAACCCGGTCTGGCGAACCCGCGCGGCCGCCTCGTCGAAGATCTTCCCAAGCTTGAACAACACGTAGCAGCCGAACAGGACGAGCACGGAGAACGCCCCCGCCGCGATCAGTCCCGCGATCGCACCACCGGACATGTGCGCTCCGCCTCCGCTGTCATGGGCCGCAACCCGGCCATAGTGTGCCTTCTGCCGTAACCCGGCCTATTTTTCGGTCGCTCCAAACCGGCGTTCCTGGAGCGACCCTACCGAGCGCGACCGGCTTCGTGGCCACTCGCCCCTGCCGGCTCGTCCACATCGCCGTGGGCGCCGGTCGGATGACCGGCACCCCGCAGAGTGGCGCGCAGGAACGCCAGCCGCTGCGAGGCACGCGACTCGAACCCGTTCGCGCCCGGTTGGTAGTAGTCGCGGCCCACCAGCGGGTCAGGCGCATACTGCTGGCCGACCACGCCGCCCGGGTGGTCGTGGGGGTACCGGTAGCCGCCACCATGGCCGAGCCGGCCCGCGCCCGGGTAGTGCGCGTCGCGGAGATGGGCCGGTACGGGACCGGCACGCCCCGCCCGGACATCGGCGATGGCCGCGTCGACGGCCCGGATCACCGCGTTGGACTTCGGCGCCAGCGCAAGATGGATCACCGCCTGGGCCAGCGCGAGCCGCGCCTCAGGCAGGCCCACCAGCTCCAGGGCCTGTGCCGCCGCCACCGTCACGCCCAGCGCGCCCGGCTCAGCGAGCCCGACGTCTTCACTGGCCAGTATGATCATTCTCCGGGCGATGAAGCGAGGGTCCTCCCCCGCTTCCAGCATCCGGGCCAGATAGTGCAGGGCGGCGTCGGCGTCCCCGCCGCGGATGGACTTGATGAACGCGCTTGCCACGTCGTAGTGCTGGTCACCGGCCCGGTCATAGCGGACCGCGGCCCGATTCACGGCCTGTTCAACGGTCGCGAGATCAACGCGCGCCGGCGCATCCGCTCCGGCTGTCCCGACCACCGCGTCACCGGCGGCCTGTAACACGGTCAGGGCACGCCGGGCATCGCCGCCGGCCAAGCGCAGAACATGATCGACCGCGTCGTCGTCCAACGCCAGCCGGCCGCCGTAGCCGCGAGGGTCCGCGAGCGCCCGGCTGATCAGAGTGCGGAGGTCGTCATCGGTGAGCGGCTCCAGCGTGAGCAGCAGCGACCGGGACAGCAACGGTGCCACCACCGCGAAAAACGGATTCTCGGTGGTGGCCGCGACGAGCGTGACCAGGCCATTCTCCACCGCGGGCAGCAGCGCGTCCTGCTGGGTCCTGGTGAAACGGTGCACCTCGTCGATGAACAGCACCGTGCGCGCTCCGGAAACCGCGAGCGTGTCACGCGCCTCGTCGATCGCCGCCCGGACATCCTTCACACCGGCCGTGACGGCCGACAGCTCACGGAAACGACGTTGACCTGAACCCGCTATGACGTGGGCCAGGGTTGTCTTGCCGGTACCAGGCGGCCCCCACAGCAGGACCGAGGTGGTACCGCCGCCCTCCACCAGCCGCCGCAGCGGGCTGCCCGCCGCGAGCAGGTGCCGCTGCCCGACAACGTCGTCGAGCGTGCGGGGCCGCAGCCGGGCCGCGAGCGGGCCCGACGTCGCGAGGGCCCGCTCGAGCCCGGCATCGAACAGGTTCACCGACCTACCGTATGACCGCCCGTACGGACCTCCGGCCGCCGGTTGCTCCTGGGCCCGCGTTCCTACCGCCGCGTGGCATGACCGCGCCGGTGTCCCTGGCGCCCGGGGTCGCCAGCCTGGCCGAACACGTCCGCGGTCTGGGCCCCGATGGTCAGGACCGGTGCGGCCCGGCCGGCCGGTGCAGCCGGCCCGAACGCACCCGAGCCGGCTGCTGTGCCGGGCTTCCCGCTCATGTCGGGCTTCCCGCCGAGGCTGGCCGTCTGGTCGTGGGCGTGAGCCGCGCGGGTGAAGACGTCTGTCTCGCTGACCCCGCCCAGGGCCGCGAAGATGACCAGCGCCAGGATGGAGAAGGTCAGGACGCACACGACGAGGCTCAAGGTGATCGGATCAACGCCGCCACTCGGCTCGGACGCCCCGGATATGCCTGTGACCCGGGTGGCGGCCATGCCCGTGTAGTGCATCCCGCAGACGGCTGTGGCCATCACCACCGACGCGACCAACACGTGGCTGCGGCTACGTACCCGAAAGGTGATCCACAGCGCGGCCAGTGCCGCGAGCACGGCTATGACGACCGAGATCGCGACAAGCTTCGTGTCATACGTGACGGTGCCGCCGGTCCGCATCGCGGCCATGCCTGTGTAGTGCATTGCCGCGACGCCGAGACCTGCAATGAGCCCGCCGGCCCCCAGACGCGTCACGCTGTGGGGATTCGTTCCGACAAGCACCAGGCCGATGCCCGATACCGCCACCGCGATAACGAGCGACAGCGCGGTGAGGCCTATGTCGTAGGTGATGTCCATACCGTCGATGTGATATGCGACCATACCCATGAAATGCATCGCCCAGATCGCACCGCCACCAAGCGACAAAGCTGCCGACAGGACCCAGCGCAGCCGGGTGGCAGCCCCGCTCAGAGGAATACGTAACGCGCTGACCAGCGCGGCGAACGACCCCACCGTTGCCAGCGCGACGGACACACCGACGAAAAGCAGATCATAGTCGGCCGCGTGGCGTGTTGCCGTCGTAAGATCCATGACGTTCCCCTCGCCGAGGCTGACAAACAATTTATGTCTAGCACATCAAACTATGAACGTCATCACAGTCGGCCATGTCTCAGGCGGCTGTGTCACAGGCGGCAGGCAACCGCCAGCGCGGCGATGTCAGATGAACAATGGACACACGCGCGTCGTGCGTTGCCACGAAAAGACACCCGGAGTCGCATGGCCACATTTTATGGCTCCAGGTGACCGGGTAGTGACAGACAAGGCCAGCGAGCTCCGTGAAACCACGGTAGTACGTACCGCGACCGCGCGCGAGAAATCCAGCCAGACCGCGGCCGGCGAGCCGGCTCCGCTCAGCACTGCCCGCGCGCCGGTCGCGGGGCGGCGAAGCCCGCCCGGCTAAGTGGTCGCCGCCGGAAG